>JAFAUY010000276.1 GCA_019243005.1 Verrucomicrobiota bacterium
AGTCGGATGCGTTCGATGGGGTTGATGGAGGTCAATTCTTCGAAAACGGGGAGGTTATGGTACTTGTCCGGGTCCTCATTATTGATGGTCACCAGCTTGAAGAGCTGCGGGCCCCGGCTGCCGCGACGGATCTCACCTTTAATCCACAGACCGTCCCGCAACGCATGTTTGCGCACCACCTCGGGCGTAACAAAAATATCCTGCGGCGACTGCATGTAGTTGCGTTTCGGATCCCGCAAAAAGCCGAATCCCTTACCGGAGACTTCGATCAACCCTTCGCCGTAGACCGGTTCAGGCCGCGGCGCTTCCACGGCAACGCTCGCATCCTCCCGCTCTTTGGCTGGTGACGGTTCGACCGGTTCGGTCTCGGCCGCGGCCGAAGCCGACGCCTTCGGCTGGCGTTCCGGGGACCAGACGCGTACTTCTTCGGTCCGGGGTGGTTCAGCGGGTTCGAAAAGCGGCGCTGCCGTCCGGCGCGGTACCCGGCCGCCGGTTTTGGCCTCAGCCGGACGGCTTGCCGCCTCACCGCTTTCGGACGGTTGGGCAGGTTGCTCCTGGCCGGGCTGGGTTAGACGGAGCGGTTCAGTTTCAGCCGCCGCCGCGGCCGGCGCTTCCGTTTGCCCGTTTACCTCGTTATCAGGGATTTCGGCCGCCGAAACCGATTTTTTAACCCGTTTGATGCCGGTCTTTTTCGCCACCGGCCTTTTCGTCGTTTTCGCAGCGGTGACGGAGCGTGCACGTTTAGGCTTTTTGGCCTTTTCCGTTTCGTCACCAAGCAACGTTGGCTGTTCGTCAGATTCCGCCATAACGTTTTCTATAAAAGCTGTTATATTGGCCTTTAACCCGAATGGTTAGATAATTTGGTCAGCAGCTCGTCCGAAATATCGAAGTTGCCATAGACGTTTTGAACGTCATCGTTGTCATCTAAAGCGTCATACAGCCGCAGAACCTGAGTCGCCGTTGTCTCGTTCGTGACCGCAACGGTGTTGTCGGGAATGAAAATGAGTTTTTGGGTTTCGACGTTAATACCCCGTTTGCGGATGACTTCGCCGACCTGGTACAAACGATCGTGCGGGGTCGTTACGATAAAAAGATCCTCGTCTGTGGTAAGGTCTTCGGCTCCCGCATCCAACACCATCTCTAACAATTGGTCTTCTTGAACGGCGCTGCGCAGCACCGTTAACTGGCCGCGCCGCTTGAACATGTAGGAAACGGCGCCGGATGCCGCGAGGTGCCCGTGGTTCTTGCTGAAAATGCTCCGGATATCGGCGGCCGTCCGGTTTTTGTTGTCGGTGGCGGCTTCAACGATCAGCGCGACCCCATCGGGACCGTAGCCTTCGTAGACAAGTTCCTCGACCATTCCGCCCGAGATTTCGCCCGTCCCCTTTTTGATCGCCCGTTCGATCGTGTCATTCGGCATATTCTGAGCGCGGGCGGCCAGAACGGCTGAGCGCAGCCGTGGATTAAGGTCGGGATCACCACCGCCCGTACGGGCAGACACCAGGAGTTCTTTGGCAAGCTTACTGAAAAGCTTGCCACGTTTGGCATCCAGCGTTCCCTTAAAACGTTTTACTTTTGACCATTTACTATGACCCGCCATAATTTCGGGCAAAGAGACGATAACTGCGTGGTTAAGGTTTCAAAAGCGATGCACTTGCGACCAAGGAGAGGACAGCCCGGAGAACCGCCGATTAGCGCATCACCCAACGATGGCAGAAGGAAACCTCATTTATCCGCGTTTGTCAACCCTCGCAAACGTTTTCGGGCCAAAACGCCAGCCGTCAGACCCGCCTTTAAAAGAAACGCGCGGCGCACCAAGGCCCGACAAGCCTGACGCGCCGCGCGTTCGACGGCGTGGACGGATCAGAAGGTGTGTGGAACCTAAGGCGGTGAACTGCATGGGCTTTCCCTCACGCACCTTCTAGGCTGTCCCGCGATCAGCCGACCAGCACCTTAGACAAAGCCCGTTTCCGGGCCGTTGAATCCAGAATTTTCTTTCGTAACCGCAATGTTTTGGGGGTCACTTCGACGTATTCGTCCGGTCCGATGTACTCCAGGGCGCGTTCCAAGCTCAGCTTCAAGGCGGGCGCCAGCTGCACGCCTTTGCCTTCGCCCTGGCTGCGCATGTTGGTCAGGTGCTTGGTCTTGCAAGGGTTAACGGTCAGGTCATCCGGCCGTGAATTTTCGCCCACGATCATGCCTTCGTACACATCCTCCTGAGGCCCGAGAAACAAGCGGCCGCGTTCCTGAACGTTATTCAAGGCGTAAGCGGTGGAAACGCCGCTCTCCATGGCTACCAGCACGCCGTTGTTACGGCTGGTAATTTCCCCTTTGAAGGCGCCGTACTCCTTGAACAAATGGCTCATGGAGCCGAGGCCACGGGTCAGGTTTACCAGATCAGTTTCAAAACCGATCAGGCCGCGGGTCGGAATCACGGCTTCGACCAGCACGCTTTTAGTCTGGTGGTCCATGTTGGCGATCTCAGCCCTGCGCCCGGCCAATGACTGAAGGATGTCACCCAGGTTCTCATTGGGTACATCGACGTACAGCGTTTCGAATGGTTCCAGCAATTCACCGTTTTTGTCCCGTTTATAGATGACTTCGGGACGGGAAACCAGCAGTTCGAAACCCTCGCGCCGCATCTGCTCGACCAGGATGGCGATCTGCATCTCGCCGCGGGCACTGACCGTAAAGACGCCCGCGGCATCGGTCTCCTGAAATCCCAGCGACACGTTGGTCCGGGTTTCGCGCACCAACCGCTCTTTGAGGTGACGTGCCGTCAGAAACTTGCCCTCTCGCCCTGCCAGGGGTGAATCGTTCACGACGAAGTTCATCTGGATGGTGGGAGGGTCGATATCGACGAACTCGAGCGGGGGCCGTTCTTCCAGATCGGTGATGGTTTCGCCGATCGAGATCTCTTCAAAACCGGCAAGGCCGACGATGTCGCCGGCCCCGGCGCACTTAATCTCGACCCGCTCCAGGCCCTGATGCCCAAACAGGGCGGTGACGTTGGCTCGCTCGCGCTGGCCGTTTTTACGGATCAAGACGACCGAATCGCCCACGCAAACCCGGCCGCTCACGATCCGTCCGAAGGCAAGGCGGCCGAGGTAATCGCTGTAATCCAGGTTGGACACGAGCAGCTGAAAATAGGTCTCCGGCACCTTGGGCGGGGGCGGGATGTGCTTCACGATCGCTTCAAAAAGCGGTTCCAGGTTATCGTTGCTCTCGTGGATTTCCCGCACCGCAAAGCCTTCCTTGGCGCTGGCGTAGATGACGGGGAAATCGAGTTGCTCGTCGGTGGCGTTCAGTTCCACGAACAAGTCGAAAACCATGTCCAGCACCTTGTGGGGGCGGGCGTTCTCCCGGTCGATCTTATTGATCACGACGATCGGTTTGGCGTGGTTTTGGAGCGCCTTGCGCAGGACAAACTTCGTCTGGGCCTGCGGTCCATCGTGCGCGTCGACCACCAGCAGGACGCCGTCGACCATCTTCATGATACGCTCGACTTCACCGCCGAAATCGGCGTGGCCCGGGGTGTCGACGATGTTGACGTGGTAATGCTTGTACCGGAACGCGGCGTTTTTAGCCTTGATCGTGATGCCCTTCTCGCGCTCGAGGTCCATGGAATCCATGACCCGCTCCTCGACCTTCTGGTTGGCGCGAAACGTCCCCGACTGGCGCAGCAGTTGATCGACCAGGGTGGTTTTCCCATGATCGACGTGAGCAATAATGGCGATATTACGGATATGGTCCATAGGCCGGATCGCGGAGCCGGGAAGATGGCCGTAGCGCGCGTGATCGTCAAATGGGCGGAGCGGAAAGGACATAAGGCGAGGCGGAAGCCGGCCAGCCGGCCAGCGTTCAAGCCCAGCCCAGCCGGCGGCTCCGGCAGAAAAGGTATTCAATACTTTACTACTCAGGCCCTTGCCAGCAACGGTCGAGGTCACGGCAGGTGGGGTGGTCCGGCACCCGCCAGAATCTGCGTTCCTCAACCTCGTACACGACCGCCCTGGGTGCACCGTAATCCGACCCGACGTTCACGCCGGGCACCCCGTTGATGTTCACCGGCCCGGCGGGCCGGTGCGTGTGGCCGCACACGACGCCGCACAGGCGGTGCAGGTGCCGTCGCAGCATCACGCCCATGCCGCGGTTGCCCAGGTAGGCCCGAAAAAATGCGCGGGCAGGCGGGGGTGTTCCCGCCGGCAGGGGGGGAACGCCGAGCAACTCCTGGAAAGGCACCGTGTGGGTGACGGCCAGCACGGCCTTTGCCCGGGTTTGAACCAAGCGACGCTCAAAGGCCGTCACTTGCGCTGCCGACACCTCGCGCGGGTCGGCTTGGACGGCCGGCATGAGCTGGAAATCACGCCAACGCATGGCTGATACCTCGGGACAACTGCCTCGCAGATAATCCGTCTCTGAAATCTTCCGTTCGCCGTAGGCCAGGTCGGGGACGGCAAAACCAAAGTCATAGTGGCCGTAACCGCCAACGAGGTAAAGGTCAGGCAATTCCAGATTCCCGCCGTCGAGCAGCACCACGTCCGCCCGGCGAGCGGCGGGCAACCAATGCCCTTCGACGACCTGATCCAGGCTGGCGTAGCCTAGCCGCGCTTCATCATGCATCCAGAAATCATGGTTCCCCAGGCAGATTGCCAGCCATCCATGCGCAAAGATCCGGCGCAGCGCCAGGAGCGCCTCAGCCGCCTGGGGTGCGCTGGCGACGTCCCCCGCGACCACCATAACCTCCGGCTCAAGCTGCCGGACCCAGGACGCGAGGATGCCAAGCGTGTGTTCCCGGGTGGCGCGTAACAGGTGCAAGTCGGCCGTCAGGAGAATCTTCAAAGTGCAAGCTATATTATATGGCGGCCGCTTTACGATGGCGGAAACGTGCGGGGCGGCCAAGCGCGCGTGCCGTCGTTGTCTGAGGGAAAATGCTCCGATCTCTCGAAACCTACACCGGTTTTCAACTTGGTTGGGCCGGCCTTTGCCCCCGGCGCAAAGGCCGGCCCAACCATCCTGAGAATGGGTATAGGTTACTCCGGTTCGATGAAAACCGCCGTGGTCCGTGCCGGTACCGTGAAGGTGCCCGAATGGGCGTCGAACACCGATTCCCTGACGACCCGGTCCGCGACGGAGGCACGTTGGATCGGGTGAAGTTCGAGTGAAAGTCCGGCGTACTCCGGCATCACGACCACTTTCGACACCTTATCGGCATTAAAAAACACGACCAAGCCGCGCAGATTCGGATCCAGGTCTACGCCCGTCTGGTCGCTGATCGTCATCACGATCAGCCCGGGCTGCTGGTCCGGACCGGTATTGCGAAACGCTACCCGCGCCTTGATTTCATCGCCGCTGGGCAGCCGGAACAGGGGGGTCGATTTCCGGATCCGCAGCAGCTCGAGGAAGAAGCGGTGCGCGGACACGATTTCAGCATAGCCGGGTTTTAGGTCCGGATTTCGCAGCAGCGGGATTTGGAGGGGCCACTCTGCACCGTTCTCCTCCTCCGGCGGCAGGCCGACGCCATAGTTGTTCGTCCGGTAAGAGAAATCCAGACGATTAAACCAGTCGCCCGAGTTATAGCTGTTGCGGTCGAAGGACTTCGAGCGCAACAGTTCGTCGCCGGCATGAAAGAACGGGATGCCCTGGGCCAGGGCGACGATCGACAGGGCAAGGTTGTTCACCCGTACGCGATCAACCATCGGCGTGCCGGCAGGTAACTTGTACTGATGGTCGTCGAACAAGGTCTGGTTGTCGTGCGCTGCGACGTAATTGATGACGTCAGCGGGTTGCAGCGCGTATCCGGCGGGCCGGCCGCAATATTCGAGCTGCGCACCGGTCACCCGGTTTCCGTCCTTATCGATCAGAACGTAGTTTTGCAAGGTGCCGGCCAGTGCCAACCGGGTAAGATCGGTCAGTCGCAACAGGACCATCTTCTGGCTTCGGTCCGGTGGTCTTCCCCCGTTGTTGTCGTACCAGAGGCCGTTGACGAACCCTTGGTTGAGAATCAATCGTTCTCCCCGGTCGAACGGCAGGCCGCCGCGGATCGCGTCACGGCCGCGGTCGCTGAACGTGCCGATCCCCGTACCGGCCATATTCGCCTGCGTTGCATTTAGCCCGAGCGCGTTATCGGCAACCTCGCCGAAGTCCCAGCCTTCGCCGTAAAGATAGATCGACGGATTGATCTTCCGCAATGCCTCCCGGATGCGCAGCAGGTTTTGCCTGAAATGGAAACCCATCAGGTCAAACCGGAATCCGTCGATCCCGTATTGCTCGGTCCAGACGCTGAGCGAATCGATCATCAGCTTCTCAAACATGCGGTGCTCAGAAGCCGTGGCGGGACCGCAGGTGTTGGTGTATGGGTCGCCGCCTTCGTCCAGCCGGTAATAGTAACCGGGCACGATGCGGTCCAATACGGAGGCCGGATTTCGCCCGGCGGCAGCCGTGTGGTTGTAGACCACGTCCATCACCACGCGCAGCCCGGCCGCGTGCAGAGCCAGCACCATTTCACGGAACTCGCGAATGCGCGTGAGCCCATGGGGTGAACTCGCATAACTACCTTCCGGCACGGTGTAATGGCAGGGGTCGTACCCCCAGTTATAGGCGTCCTGATCTTTGACGGCGGCGATGGCGGCCTGCGGTTGCATCGAGGCCGGGTCCGGAGACGGTTCGATTTGCGGCCGCTTTTGTTCGGAAGCCAGGTCCGGCACCGAGCTGAAATCAAACGCCGGCAGGAGGTGGAGGTGGGTCAGACCCGCCGCCGCCAGGCTCGCCAGGTGACGCATGCCGTTTGAGGACGGGTGATTGAACGCGGTGTACTTACCCCGGTCCGGCTCCGGCACCGTCTCGTCCGCGGCGGAAAAGTCGCGCACGTGCAGCTCATAAAGCACGATGTCGTTGACCGACCCGAGCGGCGGTTTGTGGTCGAGCTCCCAAGAAGCCGGCCGGCTCAACGGTGACTTCAAATCAACCACCAGGGACTTTGTAGAATTCGCCGAGAGGCCCAGCGAATACGGGTCAGTCGTCAAATTTGTAACCACCTCACCCTGTTCGCGGGAAAAGACCTCGAGCGCGTAGAGGTAGTACATGCGATTAACCCAGGCGGGGTCAGTCACCTGCAGGCTCCAGAGCCCCTGCCCGCCAGCATTGAGGGCATAGATCGCGTCCGGATCCGTTGCCGACGGCTCGTTGAAAGCCAGGAGCCGAACCGAATGCGCGGTCGGCGCCCAGAGGCGAAACGCCACCCCGCCACGGTTCGGCTCGGCCCCAAGCGGTCCGGCATAATAAAATTCGTCGTCCAGAATGCCCGCCACCTGGAGCGAGGTGACCTCAAGCGGCTGCTCAAGCTGTGCTTTGACAACGATCAGTTGTCCTTTGAGCAGGGAGCAAAGGTCGCCCGGCGTCTGCTCCGGCAATTTCAAGACGGTTGCTCCTGCCAAAGGCGGGAACCGTTCCAGCACCGATGCCGGTGGACCCCCAAGGTCGACCTGCAGGTCGATCCCTGAGCCACCCTCAACGCCGGCCGGTGACACGTGGATGCCGCCGTTTGGGGCATGGTAAAGACGGTAGCTCTTGTCGGCCTCGGCGCCTGGCCAGACGATCGTATCTCGGGACAGCCAGTGGGCCCTCGCCTTTCGCAGATCTGCGGCGCTTAAGGTCTCCGGCATAGCCAGTGGTTCATGTGCCCGGCACCGCCGTTTCCGGCTGGCAGCGTGGACACCAGCAAGTGGTGCGTCCGCCCACCTCGGCCCGCAGCAGGCCGGTACGGCACCGCGGGCACCGGCCTCCTTTCTCCCACCGGTGCGCAAACAGCCATGCGTCCGGGTACTCCCAATTCTGATCCACGACGTCGATGGCGCGCCGGCAAACGTCGCGCGTGACCCGCCAGAGCAGCCTGGCCTCCTCGGGTGCCAGATCACCTGCCGGCCGGATCGGGTGTAACTTGGCACGCCAGAGAATTTCGTCGGCCATCCAGTTACCGATGCCGGGAAACCGTTCCTGCATCAGCAATAGCGCTTTGAGCGGCGTTTTTCGGCGGCGCCGCAGAAACGCGTCCACCGCTGCGGCGGTGAATCGCCGATCCAGGATCGAGGGAGGCAGATTGCGCCACCACTCGGGTTCCTCCGCTCCCTGGTAGAACCGGATGCGCCCGAAGAAGCGCCGGTCACTGAATACCAGCCAGTGCTTACGCTGGCCCAAGGCCAGGTAATCGTGCTTGGCGGGTATGAACCCCGGCGGTTCAACCCGGAGCCGCCCCGCCATGCCCAGATGCACCCCCAGCCAGCGGTCCGCTTCGGTGCCGAACCGGAATGCCATCTGTTTTCCGCGGGCTACGGATGCAGCCAGTACCCTTCCTTTCAAACCCTCCCGCAAGCGGGCCACGTCCGTGCCTCGAAATACCCTGATTTCGGGCCGGCGAATCAGGACCTCTTCGACCTTCAAACCAAGGCCGGCATCCCAGAGCCGGCGGCTCTGCTCCACTTCGGCGAGTTCAGGCACGATACTGGTTCCGTTTGCCGCAACGTTATGGATGGCAGTCACGGACGCAAACCGCAGCACTTCGTCAGGGTTCGACCTGATCGTAACAGTTGACTTTCCTCAATTCTTCTAGAAGCTGGCGAGGTGCTAGTATCCGTCATCGTCCCGGTATTCAACGAGGAAGAAGCCATCCACACCGTCTGGGAGGGGATTCGCGCGGAGCTCTGCAGACTCAGGGTGGAATGGGAAATCATTTTCGTGGATGACGGCAGCACGGACCATTCGCCGGCCATTCTCGACCGGCTCGCGGCGATCGATGCCCACGTTCGCGTGGTGCACCTCAAGCGGAATTTCGGTCAAACCGCGGCCATGATGGCCGGGTTTGACCATGCCGCCGGCGACGTCATCATCCCGGTGGACGGCGACGGGCAGAATGATCCGGCGGACATCGAGAAAATGCTGCTGCTGCTGGACCAAGGCTACGATGTGGTTTCCGGGTGGCGCAAGGACCGGCAGGACGACTATATCCGGCGCAATTTACCGAGCATCCTGGCAAACCGGCTCATCTCCCTCGTGTCCGGAGTAAGGCTTCATGATTTCGGCTGTTCGCTGAAAGCTTACAAGCGGCACGTTGTCGAAGGCATCCGCCTTTACGGTGAAATGCATCGTTTCCTGCCGATTTACGCCTCCTGGCACGGCGCCAAAATCACTGAGGTGATCGTTAATCATCACCCGCGACGAACGGGTCGATCCAAGTACGGCCTGGAACGGGTGGTCAAGGTCATCCTGGACCTGCTCGTGGTTAAGTTTCTGGATAAAGCCGCCCAGAAACCGATGTACGTCTTCGGCGGCTGCGGGCTGTTCAGCCTGGGGCTGAGCCTCTTTACGTTTTGCTACATGGTGTGGCTGAAACTCAGCGAAGGCATTTCTTTTATCCTGACGCCCCTGCCGCTGATCGCGGTGATGACGTTCATGATCGCCATGATGTGCGTCCTCCTGGGTTTGTTGGCCGAGATGATCACCCGCACGTTCTACGAATCGCAGGGAAAACCCGTTTATGCCGTGCGTT
>JAFAUY010000441.1 GCA_019243005.1 Verrucomicrobiota bacterium
CGGTGGCGTTTGGCAGTCACAATTGGTCGAACGAAGGCGTAAAAACAAATCGTGACGCGAGTCTCATCTTTTTTGATGAGGAGATCGCGACGTTTCTGGCCGGGGTGTATGAGTATGACTGGGAGCGACTGGCCACCGCCAAGCCCAGTCCAAACCGGACCCGGGTCGCTCGCGACGGGGAGCAAACGCCTGCAGGCATGCGGCGCGTGCCGGTTACGGACGTGGTAGAGGATTGAAGAGAGACAGCCGCCCCTCCCTCCGGGGCCAGGACCGTTCTCACCGTGCCGTCCGCAGGGAAAAATGCGTGTGGGTCAAGCTCAGCCTGGCTCACACCAAAGGCGTATTGCCGCACCGAGCTTCCTCGACTAATCTAGCGGGATCGGGTGAATGACCGCCTATGGAGACCGCGGACCTGGAGATTTCTATCAGAAAGACCCAAATCGACGCTTACAGCGTTGAACTGCGGTTCAATTACGAGAGCCACGCGGATGTGAATGCGTCCTGCGAAGGGAGATTGCAGGCCGACTATGGGCACCTGCTGGAATTCGAGCCCGACCTGAAGGAGTATGGGCGGCACCTGACGGAATATTTTTTCGAGGATCCGACAATTCGGGACACCTTCCTTTGCGCCATCAACGCCACATCGACAAATGGCGATCGGTGCCGGCTTCGATTTTTCATCAGCGATACGGCGTTGGAGCTGCAAAAGCTGCGCTGGGAGCTGCTGGAAAGGCCCGACAATCACGAGCGCATTTCGACCAGCAATTACGTCTTGTTTTCCCGCTACCTTTTCAGCCGGGATTTCCGGGCCGTGCAACTGCGACCTCGGGGAAATATCCGGGTGCTTATCGCCGTATCCACGCTGACAGCTGAGCATGCGTCTAAATTCAAGTTAGCGCCTCTGGACGCGGCTGCGGAAATCGCCAGGGCGCAGAAGGCCTTCTCCGGCATCTCCTCCAACGCCATCGGAGCTGATGCACCCCTCACCGCGGCTCAGCTTTGGGATGAACTGCGTAAAGAGGAATATGACATCCTTTACCTCCTCGGGCACGGATCAGCCCAGGGCCGGCCCGTGTTTTTCATCGAGCGGGCAGATCCTGCCAAACCGCCTTATGCCGAGCCCCAGGAATTCGTGGACCGTTTCTCGGAGCTTTTGCGCGTACCTCGCCTGGTTGTTCTCGGTTCCTGCCAGAGCAGTTTCACCAACATGGCTCTGGGACCGCGGTTGGTAGAAGCCGGTATCCCCGCGGTGGTCGCCATGCAGGATTCAATCTCTCTGACGACCCTCGAGTCTTTCACGACGACGCTGTTTTCCGAGCTTACCAAGCACGGCGCCATTGACCATGCGGTGGCCGCAGCGCGCGACGCAATTCGGGACCGCCAGGATTGCTGGATGCCGGTGTTGTTTTCCCGCCTCAAAAACAACCGTATCTGGTTTGACGCAGGGTTTACCTCGCAACCGAATACCCCGGCGTTCTGGAACACGATCATCGACCGGGCAAAGAAAGCGAAGCTGGTTCCCGTGATCGGGCCCTCATTCGGTGACTACATCCACGGCGACCTTAGGGACCTTGCCAAGAACATCATCGATACCCATAAACTTCCCCGCCTGCTTTCGACGGCGGACTCGTTCCCGCAGGTTTGCCAATCCCTCCTTGCATTTGTTGGAGAGCGTGACACGGCCATCGATTATGTTCGACAGGCCATCCGCGCGCAGGTGCAGCGTTACCATGCGAACGCAGTGCCCAAAGGGCGCTACGCGAGCGCCGCGTTCCAGGACCTCCTCTGGGAGGTACGTCAGGCTTTGCCCAGAGATGATCGACGGGATGCGTACGGGCTCCTGGCGGAACTGGATGTACCGGTGTTTGTTACCACGACCCGCGACCTGCTTCTGGCGAAGACGTTGAAAGCGAAAGGGAAGGAACCGCAGGTGGTTGAGTGCCCCTGGCGAGGTGAGGATGCTCCGCCGCCGGTACTCGAACCGCCGACACCGGAGAGGCCGATTATTTACCACGTCTTCGGAACCTTTGAGAACGAGGAACGCCTCGTCCTTACCGAGGACGATTACTTTGAGTTTTTGATCGAGGCGACGAAGAACCGCGATTTGATACCCGAGGTGATTCGCAGCAAGACCATGCATGGCTCTCTGGCCTTCCTCGGCTTTCATCTAACCGATTGGAGTTTGAGGATTCTACAATACATCTTCAAAAGTCAGGAGAGCCGCCAGGCCTTGCAGCGCCACGTTCATGTGGCCGTTCAGCTTAACCGCGCGGATGATATTCAGAGCCAGAACGCTCACCTGGCTGCTTTCCTGGCCGGCATGATCGCCGAATTCGGCAATGTCCAGATTTTCTGGGGTAGACCGGAAGATTTTCTCTCGCAATTGTTAGGCGGTTCCACCGCAAGCTCGCCGCCTTCTGTGCCGCTCTCGCAGGCGGCTTAGCTGCCATGCCGACTGCCGTGACGAAAAACCCGTTCGTGGGCCCGAGACCGATCTCGGCTGGTGAGCGGATCTTCGGGCGCGATCCGGAAATTCAACGCCTCACTCACCTCCTGTTGGCCGAGCGCATCGTGCTCCTGCACTCCCCTTCCGGAGCGGGGAAAAGCTCGCTCATCCAGGCCGGCTTTTTGCCTGCTTTCGCGAATGAAACGGAAGATGACTTTTACGTTTTTCCGATCGTCCGCCTGAGCATGACGGCCGGCATAAACGAGGGAGCCCCGTCGATCTTTTCCAAAGCGGTGATTCGTTCGTTCGAGCCGGGGGAGGCTGCCAACGGGGTTTCTAACGGGTTCGAATCGCTGGAAGAGTACCTCGATACCTGCGGGAAACAAAAAGCGAATGGGCGGTCTATCTGCCTGGTCTTCGACCAGTTTGAAGAGTGCGTGACTTTTCCGGCCGGTCACGAGGCGGCAAAGACGGCTTTCTTTGCCGACCTCGGAAAAACGCTCGCCAATCAGAACGTTTGGGCTTTGTTCGCCGTTCGGGAAGATTTCCTCGCCCCCATCGTCAGCCTCGGCCGGGTTCTGCCTACACGGTTCAAGCAAACGTTCCGGCTCGATTTTCTGAGCAAAGAGAACGCTTGCGACGTCATCCAGAAAACCGCAAATCTGGGCAACTACGAATTCGAGGTCGAAGCCCTGAAAAGGCTCGTTGACGATCTGGCGATCGTGAACGTCCAAGGTGCCGACGGTAAATTTGAGCCTGTGCCGGGCGAATTCGTTGAGCCCTTGCATCTCCAGGTTGCCTGTCAGCACATCCTCCAGAAGCTTCCGAAGGGAACGACGAAGGTCGAAAAGCGTCACCTGCAGCACCCTGACAATGGAGGGCCCAGGCCGGAGACCAGCGTTGATGAAGCGCTCGCCGCCTATTACAAAAGTGAATTGTCCCGAATTGCAGGCACCGATAAGCAGTTGGAACAGGATTTGCGTTTTTGGATCCAGGAAAACCTCATCGATCCGAGCGGGATCCGAATGCCTATTCGCCAGGGTGTGCAGACGACCGAAGGGTTGGAGAACCAGGTGATCGGCGAGTTATACAATGCTTACCTGGTCCGCAAGGAAAGACGCCTGAATGCGACCTGGTATGAGCTCGCCCATGATCGGTTGGTCCAGCCGATTCTGAGAGATAACCGGGAATGGTTTAACCAGAACCTGGGATTGGTAGGTAAGGGGTGCCGGCTGTGGATCAAACACAATCGCGATCCGGTTTTTCTGCTGAAGGGGCGTGATCTAGACGAGGCGCTCCGGCAATACCGGTCAGAAGTGCGGGCGTTTTCCAGCAGGGAAATCAATTTTCTTCGGGAATCAAGACGCACCCGGCGCGCAGCCGCTCTCCGATTCTGGATTCCGATTGCCCTTTCGGCGTTCGCTGCCGTCGGCTGTGCTCTTATCGCGGCGTATTTCATAAAAACAAACCGCGAGCTGGCCTACTACAAACTCTTCACCGTTTTGCGGCCGTTGTACGCAGCGTGGACGCCTGGAAGCGCCGACCGGAACGTTCTTTTTGCAAGTCACCTGGCTCAGGAACTCCAGGGCCGCAAAACATCGATCGACCCCTTGCTCTTCGGAGACATCGTCACAATTTTGGACCGGACCCTTGATCGCCGCGGCCGGCTCATAGAGACGCATTGGAATTACCAGTCACCCGCATCAAAAAACGTGGGTGATCCGGTGGAGGTACTGGCTCTCTCTTATTCGCCTGACGGACAGACCCTCGCGGCCGGGGACGCGAAAGGAAGGATACGAGTTCTCCGGCACGGGGTCCTTGGCGATCCCGTTCCGGTTCCTGGGACCGGGATCCGGACAGCGGCCTATTCGCCGGACGGCAGGTTTGTTGCCATCGGAACAAATACGGGCTTTGTCTCGATTTTCGAGCCGGGCGATTCCTCGCCGCCGCGAGCGCCGGTTCAGCTCGGTTTTTCAGGTTCTTCCGGCCATATCCCGATCGTTTGGAGTTGTAGCTGGAATGACCAGGGCGATCTGGCGGCTGGCTGTCAGGACGGTAAGATCTATATCTGGCACGACCTCCTTCATGCGCCATCGCTCGCCGGCCTCCAGCCGTCCGTAATACTCGAGAATGCCGGAAGAGAGGGGCCGATCCCGGTGCATGCGGTGGCTTGGCATCACACCGGTGCGCTGCTCGCGGCCGGCGATGGGCTTGGCCACCTTCGCCTTTGGAACAAAGACCAGGTTTTCCCGGCACCGGGAAGCGCGCCTTCGGCACCAGCCTCGACGGACGCAGGTACCGAGGCAATCTGGAGCCTGGCGTGGTCTCAGGACGGGCAACAAATCCTTTGCGGCAGCTGGGATCATTCGATTTCCATTTGGAAAATTGACAACCTGGCGCAGGGCTCGGTTCCTTTGCCGGTCAACCGCAAGGCGCAAGCGCACGATCAGTGGGTGCGGGATGTTGCCTGGATCGATGACGACCGAGCCATCGTTTCTGTCGGCGACGATGGCATGGTCAAGTTCTGGAAGAGTCCCGATCTCACCGCCCTCGGCTCCGAACAGACTCCCACGACGGTCGTGTGGCGGCTCTCCTGCAATGCAACCACAAAATTGATCGCAACCGCGGATCACGACGGTGCGATTCGGATTTATCAGTTTAACCCGCCTCCGCGGCACAGCGTGCACGGGAACGGCGTCGATGCGGTTATTCGGCTGGCGTTCTCGGGCTCCGCGGTGCTCAGCTTCGACTCGGAGGGCCATGTAGATCGCTTCGATCCGGTTTCGTCGAAAGAAGAAAAGGTCGAGATCCCGTCGGCTTTTCAGTCCGGCATCAGGTCCGTCGGTTTTCATGGTCAGACCAAAAGCTTCGTCATCGGGTACGATCTTTCTTCCCAAAAAAAGCAATTTGCCGGGCAGTTGGCCGTTTGGGAGCCGCGTTCGAACTCCAGTCCCGCCTTTTGCTCGATCAAAGAACCGGTTCACTCCGTTAACTGCCATCCGACCAAACTCATCGCCGCGTTCGTCACGCTGGGAGGAACGTTGGGGTTAAGAACGCTGCCGGAATTGCAGCCCGTACCCGGCCAACCGGATTTGAACGTCATTTTGGGGCCCGGAACTCCCGGCCTTCAGAAACGGCACACTGGAGATGCGGGCCGGCTTGCCTGGTCGAATTCCGGGGACATGCTCCTGGTTGCGCTCAATCATTTGGATGGCGATCTGAACCGGTCCGAAATTCTCCGTTTCAAGTTCGACGGCCAGGAGCTGACCGAGATCGACCCGCTTCCGGTCCCAGCGCCGATCTATTCGATGCAGGTGCACCCGCCCGACGACCAATCACTAGCCATCGGCACGAGCGGGGGTGCCGTTATCTGGGCGTCGTTGGCCGGCGCGCGAATGCATCCCATCGTGGCGCACGATGGCGAGGTGACAAGCCTGAGCTGGGCTCCCGATGGGAAACGGCTCTTTTCGGGCGGGATCGACGGTAGCGTTAAGGTCTGGGACTACGATCCTGATGGCGAAAACAAGCTGACCCTGGCCATCACCCTTCGACACGATACCGGGGCAGTTCACGCGTCCGGCGTATCGCCCGATGGTGCCGGCGTCTACACGGCCGGAGATAGCCCCCGGGTTTTCTATTGGCCGGAAAGCTGTTATTCGGCCGGCGCCATCCTCGATCGCGCGAAAAAAATGGTTAATCGCAACATGTTCGGGCCGGAGTGGGTACGCTACGCCGAGAGCAAGGTAGGTGAGTCACGTCCTTACGAAAAGACGTTCAAGGGTCTGCCGGACCTCTCCCGATCAAAGTCGCGTTAGCCTGCCTCGCCCGCCAATCCCTGGTGAATCCCTCGCGATTCACCAGGGATTGGCGGGCGAGGCAGGCTTTGGCGTGGTTCTTACAGGTTAGGATCTGCCATGATCTATCTTAACGGAATCAACCCGAAAACGGGCGAATACCTGGTCCCCCCGGTCGAAGCCGGTGACCTTCTGGAGCTGGTCGCCGGACACGATCAGAGGGATCAGACCGGGTTCCAAAGCTATTTGCATAGCAAGGAGGCTGTCGCCGGTTTACCTGATGGCGTCGATGAGAACAATCCGGCCGAAGCAGGTTGGGGCATCATCTTTCACGAGAACGAGGACCGCGAAATTATCAATGCCTTTCAACCCCTGATCGAGCACCGTAAGACTCAGATACCCCAACCGCGCATCAAGACGTTGCGTTACCGGGCAGGCCAGAACTTCAACCGGTGGTTGGCCGGATACGGGGTCGGCAGCGGTCACATCGATCCCGAAAAAGTACCGTTTTATCTGCTTATCGCCGGTAGTCCGGAGATGATCCCCTTTTCTTTCAGCCAACGTCTCGGGCTGGAGTATCGCGTTGGCCGGTTATCATTCGACCGGGCGGCCGATCACGGCAACTACATTGATTCCCTGATCCGATTTGAACGCCGGCAAGTAAGGAAGCAAACCGCCGATCTCGTCGTCTTTGCGCCCAGCCACGATGCGGCAACCCAGCTGAGTTGTGACCATCTGGCGGAGCCGCTGGCCCGAAAATTCGTGGACCGCCTGCACGTGGACCGGCTCCTCGGCGAAGACGCTACCAAGGCCGGCCTTACCGATCGACTCAGGGCCGGGCCTCCGCAGTTACTATTCTCAGCCTCCCACGGACTCGGGCTCGACCTCGCGGATAAGGACCAGCCCGGCTACCAGGGCGCCCTGCTTTGTCAGAAAACGTGTGGACCCGGTCCTCTCGCCGCCACTGACTTCTTTTCTGCCGCCGACGTGACGGCAGACTTGGATTTTACCGGGACGACCGCGTTTTTCTTCGCTTGCTTCAGCGCGGCGACGCCTTCTTATGACCGGTTCTTCCGGAAAACAGGGTCGGCGTGCCAGTTGGCCAGAAAAAGTTTCTTTAGCGCTCTGCCGCTCCGTCTCCTTTCCAAGCCGAATGGCGCAGCACTCGCCGTGATCGGACACATCGACCGCGCCTGGGGCTTCTCCATCGTCAACGAACGGTCAGATGAACTGCTGATTCCATTCGAGAACGCCCTGCTGCGCCCATTGAACGGAAGACCAAGCGGTCAGGCCTTGAAAGATTTCTATGACAAATATGCTTCCTACTCGATCGAACTGACCGACCTCATGGACACTCGGGAGCTCGGCGGTGACGTCGATCCGAAGGAGCTCGTCCTTGCTTGGGCAAGAAGAAATGACGCGGGCGGCTACATCCTCCTGGGCGATCCTGCCGCCCGGATCATCCGTTAATCGGCACCGGTTTTTCTGCGGCGCGAGCTGGTCTTTGCCCAGGACGGGACGGTAGGTTTTGCACGGCGCTCGCGCCACGATGCCCGTTTCGAGCTTATTGCCGCGGAGACGGGCTCTGCTGGGTCTCCGGGGGCGATCCCGTCGCGGGACTGCTCGCCGGACTATGCGAACTGGCTTCAGCGTCTTCCGAGTGACTCTGAGGGGAGGGTGGCAATGGCTGCTTCGAGCAGCCGCACACGGACATGACTACGCACGTCATTAACAATTTAAACAGGATGCTTCTCATGGTTCCCCTTCTTGGGTGTTGCTGACGATCGCATCCCACGATCAGTGAGGACTTGTGCCCGCCGGGCGAACCGTCCGGCTTCGGCCAGCACGGCTCTCATGCGCAGGCTGGTGGTCATCGCTGCGGCGAACTGCCGGATGGGGGCGAATCATGGCGAACGGCGTCGTCTTTGAAGTTCTCCGCAAACCGCCACCGGCTTATTAAAAAGCCGGCGTTCTCCTCTGAGCTTATGAGCCGGCCAACCATGGCACCGATTGGCTTTCCACGACCAGGACGGGGCAGGGGGCACCCTCAATTACTTCATCCTGACCGCTCCTCCCCACCAGCGGCAGAAATCGGCCAAAGAGGCCGGCGGGCAACACGACAAGGTCCACGCCATGCTGGGCCGCCGCGTGGAATACCTGCTCCGGTGACCGAGCGCCCACCGTACACAGGCCCACCTCCGGGCAGCGTTTACGAATGGCCCAGAGCAAGCCCAGGAGCGCAAGCCTCACTTGGTTCGGGTCGGGTGTTTCCAAAGAATCGCTCGTCCAAAAAGCAGGGTCGGAACGAAGATTGCCCCCATGCATCAGGGTGAGCCGGGCATCGAAAGGTTCGGCCAGTCCGATCGCGACGTCGATGGCCCCCTCGGAATCGGGATGCCGATCGGCCACCAGCAGGATATGGTTCATGCTCTGCGGATATCCGGCAATCCAGTGTTGGCCGGCGACGGCATGCAGCAGACGGCCCGGGACGTTCGGAGAGGAGGTGACTTGCATAGGGGGAGATTTCTTTTAGCGCGGTGAAGTTGCCTTAACTAAAGAATGGTGCGATGCGGAGCCGGATCACGGCCGTGCACCGGCAGGCAGACCGTATCCGCATCGGTTGCAAATATATGGCTTGTAAATACCTCTACTTTTCATAAACATCAAATGCGAACCTGCTGCGGCCATGCGGTTCAGGTTAGGAATTTAAGCCCTGAGCTTTGGGCTCATTTCGGTGACCCTTCCCTCGATTCGAAACTTCCAACTCCACTGAACAAAGAACGATCGGCTGCGGTAACCGGCAGCCTGTAAGCACGGCCATGCGATGGTAAATCCTTTCCGCAGACTCAGCCCTACGTTGCCCCCAAAGGTCGTCGGCCCTCAATGAGGCATTTTTCGCAGCGCACCTAAGGAAAACTCTTAATTTGGCTTGCTGAGACCTAAACCGCCCCGAGCCGAAGCAAGCTCCCTGCCGGGCGCGATGCCCCGGGCACCGCGCCGGTTCGCTGGCGAGCCGGCCGGTTGATCCGGTATTGAGTGTGCCAGGTACGGAAATCTTGTAACGCGCGAAATTCGAATTCCTGGCCGTTTCTAAGTTGCAGACAGACGCTGTAATCGCGCGTGCTCCATTGCCTTCGGCTGAACACGGTCCCGTTGAAGCGTCTGTCCTGGTCCAACACCTGCCTGGTCACCAGACATTCCTCGTAGGTCATGCGCATACCAATAGCAACCGACGAGTACGTGTTCAAGTGAACACATTACGGTGGGATGGATGCTCCAAAAGCGCCCTCTCAGACCCAGCAGCTCAGCACGGTGTCCGCAGTCGGACTCCAGGATCGCCGAAAACGAGGTACCCGCCGGCGTCGTTGCGCTCGATCCAGTCGGAGGCCAATTCATCGTCTGGCACCTGCGCGCCGGCGCTGATATCGCGCAACTTGTCGGCGAGGCTGGTCGAAAGCGAGGCAAATCGCGTACTGAAATCCCGCAAGGCCAAGCCGACGGGTTTACCGCTGAGGATGTTCGCGATCGCCGACTCGAACGGTTGCAGTTGTACGCCTGCGTTTCGTGGGGTGATCGAATATCCCCAAGCCCGTTCGACGTGACCCACGCACGCGAGTGCGCCACCATTCCGGTGGGAGAGAAGCGCCTTCGGGAGGGCAGCCAGGAACGGGCGCTCGGCGATTATCTTTGGCGGTTCGCCTGCTTTAGTAAAAAAGCGATCGCGATCGGGTGTGCCCGCACCGTAGCAAGCGAAAAGAAAGGCGATCAGGCCGTGCACGCGGGCCTCAGCCAAAATGTCGCGCGCGCCGAAATAATGGTCGGGGCGCGCGGGGCTGCCGATCCCCGGCCAATCCTGGCAAAGAAGCGCTCCCTGGGTCGACCGCTGCTGGGAGTGACCTGCGCGCCAGCCGATTCCGTGCGAAGCGGTCATCAGAAACGCCGGTTGCGACCCGATTCCGTTAAGCGTATTGAACAGCGCCTCCTTAGAGGCATCCTTGCCCAGATAGAGCCGCGTGGTAAAACCGTAGCGCTGCGGTACACTCGGTTGCGCGGCACCGGCCCCGGCCAAGGCCTGATCTCCTGCGAGCGGTTTGACCAGATAATCTGCGCTCAATTGGGTCGCTTTGTCGGAATCATGGCGAGGCGCAAAGAACACCGCCTCCTTGGAATTAGGGATCGTTGGGCTCGTTTCGTAGTCGATCAGGCTTTGTACGTAGCAGCGCAGATCTTCAGTGCAGTCGAAATCGATCCAGCCTACGCAGTATTCCACTCCCAGATGATGGTAAAACTCGAATGGAATCCGGCCGGGGCTGCCGGCCAGCAAAAGATAGTAGGGCACCTTCGTCGGATCGAACACGCCTTCGGCAATTCCGTGACGCGCCAACCACCCTCGGCGTCCCTTGTCTGTGCGCTGATACTCGAGCACTCTCGTCCGCGCATCACCCGCCGTTTTACGGCGGTGGTCAATTAACGGCAAAAGGGCCCGCTTTGCTTCGTCGGACTCATCCTGGTGAACGACGACTCCCCAGCCAGCCTGGGTAAGGTCGGTGGGGTCGAACCCAAGTGGTAAACCGAGGTGAACTTGTGAAAACAAGCGCCACACCCAGCGGAGCCAGGATACCTGGTCGCGCGGCTGCTGTTCGACCTTGGCGGCGTCAGCCGCCTGGCGGTACGTTAACGGTTTTAGCAGAAACGTGCCCGTCGTGCCGTCGATACCGTTCGGATGAAGCAGCCGGTCGTCAACCTCGTCGTGCATCGTTGGTCGCCGGCCTCGGGGGTGTGAAGCACCCGGCCGTTGCCTCGCATCACCATTATGTTGAGGCTGGCCCGCTCGGTCAACCGTAGAATCCTCAGGTCTAAATTGAACTTCAGGAAGTGGATCGAGGTTGGGCAACAGAAACCTGCAATAAAGTTCCAGACACTCCGGCCCTTTTTAACCCTTTCTCGCTCGCCGGTTTGCGATTGCCGTGGGTTTTATAGGGTAGGCCAGGGGATATAACCCAATGGTGGTATGGAGGTCGGCTTTGCTCCTTAGTATCGAGACGGGTCATGGCGGTCGCCGATCTTGAGCTCTCGATTCGAAAGACGGAAGTCGACGCTTACGGCGTCGAGTTGCGCTTCTATTATGAACAGGATCCCGAGCCTGATGCCGATCCTGAAGAAGATGCAAAGATCACCAAGATCGAGTCCGAGACGATCCTGCGAGGAGATCCCAAGAGTATAGGATCGGCCGGACCCGATCCCGAACAGTATGCCCAGGGCATCACCGATTACTTCTTTCAGGACGCCAAGCTCCAAAGTGCCTTTCTGAGCGCCGTCAACCTGACAAGGGCCAACGGCGACCTCTGCAGAGTCCGGCTCTTCATCGGAAGTACTGCCCTGGAACTGCAGGCGCTCTCCTGGGAGCTGCTGCTCAAGCCGGACAGCCGGGAATGCCTTGCCAGCAGCGATCAAATCCTGTTTTCACGGTACCTTTCCAGCAACGACTTCCGGCCGGTACAGCTCCGCCCCAAAGCCCGGCTTCGCGTCCTGATCGCCGTCTCGGGCCTGACTCTTGAGCACAGCAAGAAGTTTAACCTGCCGGAACTGGATGCCGCGGCTGCCGCCAGCGCCGCCAGCCAATTCTTTGCTGGCCTCCAGTGCGACTCGATCGGAGTCGATCATCCGCTGACCCTGCCCGACCTTTGGATGAGGCTGCGTCAGGGCAACTACGACATCCTCTACCTGCTCGGGCATGGTAAGTTTACGGACGGCCCGGCTTTTTTCATCGAACGCGACGAGCCGGACCGGCCCCCTTACGTCGAACCCCAGGAATTCGTCGACTGGTTTTCGGGCCTTCTCCGAGTTCCTCGACTGGTCGTACTGGCTTCGTGCAAAAGCGGGCTTACCAACGTCGCGTTAGGACCCCGGCTGGTCGAGGCAGGGATTCCTGCCGTTATCGCGATGCAGGCCGACGTCGCTTTGACGACCTTCGAGTCGTTTGCGAAAGTGCTCTTTTCCGACCTCGCTGATCACGGCGTCATCGACCAGGCCGTTGCGGCGGCGCGAATGACGATTCGCGAAAAGCCGGACTCGTGGGTACCCGCATTGTTCTCTCGTCTCAAGGATAACCGTATCTGGTTTAAGTCCGGTTTCCAATCCGACCGCGGCGCCACGCCGGCATTCTGGCAGGCAATCGTTTTCGGGGCGCAGCATGGCAGGCTCGTGCCGGTAATAGGTCCGAATTTTGGTGACTACATCTATGGAGACATCAACGATCTCGCACGGACCATCGTCGACCGCGCCAAACTTCCGCGCCTGCTCAGGACCGCAGATTCATTTCCACAGGTATGCCAATCTCTTCTCGCCGTCATGGGCCAGCGTGACATCACGATTGACTACATCCGACAGGTTATCGTGCACCAGGTCCAGCGGTATCACCTCGGCAAGTTGCCGGTCAGGGCCCAGGCTAAGCCGCAATTGGGCGATTTGTTGTGGCAGATCAGGCAGGAGCTCTTGCGCGACACAAAAACTGATGCCTATGGGATGCTTGCCGAAGTGGATGCTCTGCTTTTTGTCACGACGACGCGTGACAGCCTGCTGGTTAGAGCCTTACAGGAAAAAGGCAAGACACCTCAGATCGTCGAGTGGCCATGGGGACAGACGTTCAAGGGCGTGTCCGTCGACGTTCCGACTGCAGCATCGCCCATTGTTTACCATGTATTCGGGACGTTCCAAAATGAGGCCGGACTGGTGCTGACTGAGGACGATTTTTTCGAATTCTTAATCCAAGCCACCATCAAACGCTCTCAGATACCAGAGGAGATTCGTACTACCATGATGAACGGCTCGCTGGCGTTCCTCGGATTTCACCTCACCGACTGGAGTTTGAGGGTCCTTCAATATATCCTGAAGAACGAGGAGAGCCATAAGATCCTGCGTCAACACAAGCATGTGGCCGTTCAGCTCAGCAGGCCGGATGACGTCCGCACCCAGGATGCTAAGTTGGAAATGTACATGCGCGGTCTTATCCAGGAGTTCGTCGATCTTCAGATCTTTTGGGGGCGACCGGAAGATTTTCTTCGCAAGCTATTGGCGGCCGTACGAAACGATCCGGCCGCGCCCGTGGCAGTCACCGTATAGGTCTAGCTGCTATGCCGGAAGTTAACAGCAGGAACTTCTTTGTCGGCCCGAAAACGATCTCTCAGAGAGACCGGTTTTTTGGTCGTGAGACTGAAATCACGCGTCTCACCCACCGCTTGCTGGCTGAGCGCATCGTTCTGATGTACTCGCCGTCGGGTGCAGGAAAGAGTTCATTGATCGCGGCGGGGGTGTTGGACGAGTTTACCCGAGTCACCAACGCAGAATTCCACATTTTGCCGACCGTGCGGTTGCACTTAACCACCAACGGCGCAGGACACGCCGCCTCACCGTTTTCGCAAGCGGCCGTCCGGTGCTTGCTTGGTTCGCAGGAAGCCCCGGATGGCAGCCTGCCTTTCGATTCGATCGCATCCCTGGTAGGCTATTCCAAGGAGGCGGCGGCCAAAGCACGAGGCAATACGGAAGTCTGCCTGCTCCTCGTGTTTGACCAGTTCGAAGAATGCCTTACGCTCCTGCCGGATCGTCTGGACGCCGCAGCCGCGCTGTTCGACGATCTATCGCGGGTGCTCGATGATGAAAACGTTTGGGCGCTTTTCGCCATTCGTGAAGACCTCCTCGCGCCGATCCTCGACCTGGGCCGCAGGCTGCCCACTCGCTTCCGGCATACGTTTCGACTCGACTTCCTCCGCGGCGAGGACGCCAAAGTGGTGGTCGAGAAGACGTTGGCTCTCGGCGGCTACACGTTGGAGAAAAACGCGCTTAAGGAACTCGTTGATGACCTCACTTTAGTGAACGTGCAGGATCAGCACGGGAACTTTCGCTGGCGGCCCGGCGAATACGTTGAACCGCTGCATCTGCAGGTTGTCTGGACTTATATTCTCAACCAGCTTCCGCCGGGGAAGAACCTGATCTCAAGGCAGGAACTGAAGCGATCGATGGCAGAAGGGATCGCCAGCGTGAGCACACCCGGTGCCGGCCTGGTGGCGTCGGTGTTCGGCGGAAACGGTGAATGCACCGCGCCGATTTCCCGGGTAGATGACGCGCTTGCGGCGTATTACGCCGGTGAACTCTCGCGGATTTGCAGGGGAAACATCGAGCAGGAACGGGACCTGCGTTTTTGGATCGAGGAGAAGTTGATCGACGCCAAGCGAACGCGCATCCCCGTCAGGCAGGGGACGGAACAAACCGATGGTCTGGAGAATGCAAGCGTGGAAATGCTGTATGAGGCGTACATCGTACGTAAGGAACGGCGCCTCAATGCCTTCTGGTACGAGTTGGCGCATGATCGGCTTGTCCAGCCCATCCTCTTGGACAATGCCAAGTGGTTCGAGGCAAAACTCGGACCGGTGGCGCAACGTTACCGCCGGTGGAAGCAAACCGGTAAGCTTGACCGGTATCTCCTTACCCGAAGGGAGCTAAGGACGGCGCGACGGCAGGAAGCCATCATCGGGCACGCCTCTCCGGGCGAGCAGGAATTCATCCAAAAATCTCGAGAGAGTGCGCGGCGAGCGATCGTTCGTTTCTGGATGGCGATCGTCATCCCGCTCCTGTTCGGAACGGGAGTAACGGCATTTTTAGCCAAATCCAAACTCGACGCGCAGCGCCTGTCCCACCTTCGTCAGTTCAGTGCTTTGCGGCCGCT
>JAFAUY010000423.1 GCA_019243005.1 Verrucomicrobiota bacterium
CTGAGTTGGGCGGCGGTGCCGGTGGCCTTGGCGGTGGGGGCCCTCATCGGGGTGGCCACCGGGGCGCTGGTGGCCTACGTGGGCCTGCCGCCCTTCATCGTGACCTTGGGCACCTACACGGCCATCCGCGGGGCGGCCTACCTGGCGGCCAACGGCACCACCGTCATCAACAGCAAGATCGCCTTTGCCTGGATCGGCAACGGCTACGCCGGCCCCATCCCCTGGCTGGTGATCCTGGCGTTGGTGGTCATCGCGCTGAGCGCCTTCCTTTTGCACCAGACGGTCTTGGGGGTGCACATCTACGCGGTGGGGGGCAACCCCCAGGCGGCGCGCCTGACGGGCATCCCGGTGGCCGGGGTGCTGTTGTTCGTCTACGGGGTCAGCGGGCTGTTGTCGGGGCTGGGCGGGGTGATGAGCGCCAGCCGCTTGTACAGCGCCCAAGGCCAGTTGGGCATCGGCTACGAGTTGGACGCCATCGCGGCGGTGATTTTGGGGGGCACGAGCTTTTCGGGGGGCATCGGCACGGTGTTCGGGACCTTGGTGGGGGCGTTGATCATCGCGGTGCTCAACAACGGGCTGACGCTGATGAACGTGTCGTTCTATTGGCAGTTGGTCATCAAAGGGGCGGTGATCATCCTGGCGGTGATGCTCGACAAACTGCGCACCCGCGGCCAGTCCACCTAACCTGCCCCGTTCCCAAATCCTTAGCGACTGGTTAGCAATCCAGGCTGTAGCAGCGGATTTCTCCCGCTATGCCGGAAAATTCCGCTGTTATGGCGAGACCCGATCTGAACTTCAGTCTGGTTTTCAGCGAGACCGGGGCAATTTTCCAACCGTTCGGCGGCTTGGTGCACTTGCCGCCGAATCGTCCGAGTGCTCAAGGCTTGGCCGATGGGCAGCACCTCTTCCAACCACTCGAGGGCCAGCCCGTAAGAGGCTACACCGGCTTTCAACTTGGTTGAGCCGGTCTTTGCCCCCTGCCTCTCGCAAGGACAGCGGTACTTACGGTAGCGGCAGTCTCGGATGAGATACCGGTTCCGCTTTTGGCTCCGGTTTGCCTCGGTCTCGCCTGGAGGGGCTCCGACGCACCGAGCCTGTATTGAAGAGGAACGGCGGGTAAAGATTCCTGCGTTTCTACTTTGCGCTTAAGGCCGGCAAGGGTTTTCTCCGCAATATCGTGAAGGAAGAATCGTCCGGCCACCCAATTCGCCACCGCCGGTCCGATGATTGGCCACTTCAGGTCAAGATGGTGGCTGATGCGGATGCGAACAAAGCCGCCGGGTAGTTCTTCGAAATCCCAGACGGCTCTCGTGCCACGTACGGCGTTGAGCGTCGATTTAAGATGGTGAAAGTGCAATTGCCGATTTTTCGTGTCTATTCGGAACTCCGAGAGCCACCGGATCTTGATCCCCGACCTGACGCACGACGTTCTGACGAGCCCACCCGACGGCGTTTGCGAGACAAACCGGTTGTAGCGGTAATGAGGGAGAAACTCGGGCCAACGCGGCAAATTGGAAGCCACCGCGAAGGTCTTAACGAGCGGCGCCCGGATGGTAATCTCATGGGTGAGTTTCATTTTCTAAATTGGCCAACCGAAGGCACCACGGTACGTAATTTCCAGTGCGGCTGCCTAGTGACTAACAGAGGAACCTTCATTCCTTACGCCCTTTACACCAGGTAATAAGCCGCTTCTCTTACCTCAGCCTTATCCTCCCGGCTCAGGAGCCGGTAGGCGTCGCGCACGAACCGTTCGAGGTGCTCAACCGCCACCACGTCCGGGGTACGGGTGCGCCTTAAGCGCAAAACAATGTACTTTATGCCGGTGCGGATCGTCTCCTGCTTGATTTGTTCCAGGTAGCGATCCAACTCCGGCGCTGCACCAAAGAAGAGTTCGCCCTCAAGATCGTAGATTACCAGCGAATTCGAACGGGGCTCGCCGGGTTGGCGCTCGCGCACCACGCGTTCCGGCGTCACGATCAGTTCCCGAACCGCCAACTTGGCGACACGCGGGATGAACAACAGCCGACCAACCAAAGTGGGCAGCCACCGCAGAGGCGATGATCAGCGCCAACAGCATGTCCATTTGCGGCAGCCTGTATCGATTGATCACCCTCCTCAGGAGCAGCGCCGTCACGAGGGTGCCAGTGCCGAGACCGACGGCATAGAGATTGAAGGGGCCGCTTTGGGTGTTGTCGACTGAGCTGAAGGGTTCTGGACGGAGGTAAAAACCTCTTGCGCAGCGCCGAGGCCAGCCAAAGATTTCCCGCGTCCGATTAGCCTTTGGTTTTTGCTGGTCTCGTCGCTACCCCCCATGGCGCCTACTTGCGCCGTTCCCGGCAAGGGTTCTGAAAACGCCGTGAGGTTTCCACCGTCCCACCCGATTCCAACCAGTTTCGTAGACCGCCTTTTAGCGAGCGCACGTTATGATACCCCATTTTCAACAAGTTCTCGGCAGCTAACGCTCCCCGCTCTCCTCCGGAGCAGTAGACCACGATGGGGGTGGAAAGGTCGGGGATGAGGTGGTCGATTTTTTGCTCCAAAATGCCGCGACTCAGGGGCTTTGCGCCCTCAATGTGCCCTTTGGCGTATTCTTCGGCTTCCCGCACGTCGAGGATCACGGGCAAGGGTTTTGCCCGGGAGAGTTCTTGGGGGGTAATTTCTTCGATCCGGCTTCGCGCTTGCTCGGCGAGCTGCGCAAATGCCGTGCTGCTGTTACTCATGACCGTTAAGTCTCCCTTTGTCAGTTTTAGGGCGCCCCAAAGTTGATCCCTTCCAAAGGATCACCCCGACGGGTATAATACCCTACTTATCTAGTATACTTTTCTGGAATGTCAAGCGCCTGACCAGTAAAAGGCGATGCGGCCGAGTTCCTCAAAACCCGCTAAATCGATCGGCAACAACGGCAGAAAAATCGCCTTCATCATCCTGCTAATCATCGTGGCATTGTGAAGGTGATGTTGCATTTTCACTGCTCAGATCACTAAATGATATGGTGGCATGATCCGGCCCCGCGTGAAGGAGATGGCCTTTGGCCCCAAGCTTTAACCGTTTAGACGACTTTCCACGGAGCGCACCGGAACCGGCCGGTGCATTACTGCCCCTCTGCGAGAGTTTTTCACGTTTTCTGACGATGAAAGCACCGTGGCGCGCGTCATCGGGGGATGATACCCCGACGTCAAGCAACTCTGCGGGAGATTTTATCAAAATCGGTTCAATCACCCAAACCGATCGGCTGGCCAAATACAATCGCCTCCTCCAGATTGAGCACCAATACACGATGGAGTTTCAAGGCACCCCCCACCCCGCCACGAAAGGATTATCATGAGCCTGCCCGCCCCCATTGGGTCGATCACTCCCGCCGCCCGCGAGGCGGTGGTCGTCTCGCTGCAGCAATTGCTGGGCGACCGGTTATCGAGCGCGGCCGCCGTGCGCGAGCGGCACGGCAAGGACGCCTCTTACCACCCCTGCGTGCCGCCGGACGCGGTTGCTTTCCCGCACTCGACTCAGGAGGTAAGCGAAATCGTCAAGACCTGCGCGCGTCACCGCGTGCCGGTAGTCCCTTTTGGGGGCGGCACCTCGCTGGAGGGTCACGTCGCGGCCTTGCGCGGCGGGGTCTGCATTGATATGGCCCGGATGAACCGGATCTTGCGGGTCAATGCCGATGATCTCGACGCCACGGTCGAAGCGGGCGTTACCCTCCAGCAGTTCAATGAGCACCTGCGCGATGGCGGCCTGTTTTTCTCGGTCGATCCGGGGGCCGCCGCCCAGGCCACCTTGGGCGGGATGACGGCCACACGGGCGTCGGGCACCAACACCGTGCGTTACGGCACGATGCGCGAAAACGTGCTGGCGCTCACGGTGGTGTTGGCCGACGGGCGCATCATTCACACCGCCCGGCGCGCGCGCAAATCCTCCGCCGGCTACGACCTGACCCGGCTTTTTGTCGGCTCCGAGGGCACCCTTGGGGTGATTACCGAGGTGACGGTGCGGCTCTTCGGCGTGCCCGCGGCCATGTCGTCGGCAACCTGCTCCTTCCCGACC
This sequence comes from Verrucomicrobiota bacterium, assembly GCA_019243005.1. GTDB lineage: Bacteria > Verrucomicrobiota > Verrucomicrobiia > Chthoniobacterales > JAFAMB01 > JAFBAP01. The sequence goes on from JAFAUY010000423.1 coordinate 4,042, forward strand.
GTGGCGGCGGCGGTGCGGACGGCGATTCGCACCATCCAGGCCGGGGTGCCGGTGGCGCGCATGGAATTGGCGAACGCGGCCGTCATGGAGGCGGTCAAGCAGTATTCCAAGCTTGACCTGCCGGTCGCGCCGACGCTCTGGTTGGATTTCCATGGCACCAAGGCCGGGGTCGCCGAACAGGCGGAAGCGGTCCGCAAAATCGCTGCGGCGCAGGACGGCGCCGGCTTTTGCTGGACACCGGATCCCGAAGGCCGGCGCAGGATGTGGCAGGCCCGGTACGATGCGTTTTACGCCCTCCAGGCGCGCTACCCGGGCACGGAGATCTGGGTGACCGACGCCTGCGTGCCCATCTCGCGCCTGGCCGACTGCATCACGGAGACCGAGGAGGACCTCGCCGCCTCGGGGCTGCCGGCAGCGATCCTTGGCCATGTGGGCGACGGCAATTTCCACGTAACCATCCCGCTCCATCCGGCCGAGCCTCAGGAAGTTGCGGCGGTGGAGCGTCTCAACGGGCGCCTGGTCCGGCGCGCCCTGGCCCGGGAGGGCACTTGCACCGGCGAGCACGGCATCGGCTACGGCAAGGTGGAGTTCCTGGTCGCCGAGCACGGCGAAGAAGCGGTCAGCGTCATGCGCGCCCTCAAGTTGGCGCTCGACCCCGATAACCTGATGAACCCGGGCAAGATCGTGCGGGCCTAAGACGCTGCTTAGCGTCGATGCAGCCATGTGCGCACGTTGGCCGTTAATCCGCTTCGCTGCGGTTTATTCAGGGCGTCTGCCCCGCCCCGGTCATACCGCTTGAAACGGGATCGAGTCATCCGGTTTGCGCCGGGGACGCGCGGCGATTGCCACCCCGAGATTTGCCACCAGCAGGATACACAGGAACGCACCCGCAAGCCACAGGGCGAGCCGCTGAAAGGTCGTCTGCGCCATTTGCAAGGGGATTGTCATCGGCACAGAAACAATTTGCGCTCCGATGATTTCATTCATCTTCCAGCCGAAGCCATTATCCGGCCCGTAAAGCCGGAGCATGGCGGGAGGAGCCTTATCCGGGGTGCTATGGCACTCAAGGCAGCTTACGTTGGTAACCTTGATCGGCCGTGCCAGGAATAACGAGGTTCCGGTGGTGGAGGTGTCGCGCGTGTTGACGAATTCGTCGCGTGCCCGGCCGTTTCGAAAGAGGTTAACGACGTCCGCTTCCCAATCGGTCGCCCGATCGCGCGGGTTACTCGGGTTGAGCGTGGATTCTTTGTAAAAATAGTCGGGAAATTTCTCCCGAAGGTAGTTAAAACTCTCGGTCGCGGCAGAAGCAGTAACCGATTGCGGGTGAAAGTCGGTGTCGGCGAGTTCTTCCGGTTGCTCCTTCAACGACTGCAAGAAGGGTTGCTGTGCCTCCCATAGGCGCTGCTGACCGAGCATAAAATACTGCTTATCGCGGGCGCGGAGGTCTTTGGCAGCATTCGAATCGGGAGCGACGGACAGTAGTTCGATGGTTTTTCGAATCTGCGCGAGGGCCGCTTGCAACTTGAAACCTTGCTGCTGCAGGACCGGTGCGACCTGCTTGGTGGTGTACGTCCGGCTCGATAGCGACGCCTCCAGGATAAGCCGCGCGTTCTGGATGACTTCCTGGCGGGCATCATCTAACAACATTTTTCGCGTGATGTAGGCGATGCACCCCAGACAAAGCGCCAGAACGGGAACGAAAATAAGGTTAAATTTGATGAGCTTCATTCCGACTCTCCATTTGCAGCGATTACGCAGCGAAAACCGACGTCGTCGCTGCGGAGGTAAGGGTCGTAGCCCCGGCGCGCTGAAGAGAGCAGGTCATCAGCGCGCCACGTTGCCCAGGATCCTCCGCGGAGCGTGCGCCAAGTCAGCGTGCCGTTGAATTTGTCGAAGCACCATTCCCAGACGTTTCCACCCAGATTGTAAAGGCCGCGCTGGTCGGCTGCAAACGCCGATACGGGTCCCGTGCGCGGGAAAGGATCGTGAAATTCAGGGATGACGTTCCAATTCACCGGTGCACCCTCGCTCGATTCACTTCCGGCATAGTTTCTGGCGTCAACCGGAGGTGGAAACGTTCGTCCCCAGGGATAAACGCCTTTAACTTTCTCACTACGTTCCTCGGGCGTAGCCCCGCGCTCATTCGTGAGCCCGACGGCGATACTCCACTCGCGGTCGGTAGGCAACCGGTACCGGAAGGATGTGGCGAGCAGACCCGCACTCTGTTCAGTTTGGGTCAGCCAGGCGCAGAATTGGTTTGCATCTTCCCAACTCACACCCACCACCGGGTGCTCGGGTGTTTGTGCAAAACCGGGATTCTTCCAACTCATCTTATTCAGCTTGAAACCATCCCGGGAAACGACGGAGGACATGCCCCCAACGGCGTCGTAGCCGGTTACTCTCACAAAAGCTTCAAAATCGTGCACTCGCGTCTGCCAAATCGCGATCTCGACCTTTCCAAGCGGCACGAAGCGCATACCCAAACTATTGACCCAAGGCCGACCGGCGGTGAACGCCGGTTGGCTGGTCGAGGTGGAAGAAGTTTTCGGTAAAGCGGAGGACATGGGTGTGCCGGCGCTGGTCTGAATCCTGGGTCGAGCGACAAAAAACCAGGCTGACAGGCCAGCCAGCAACAACCCACCGGCAACCACGCCGCTGATGAGAAAGGAGCGGCGTTTTGACCGTGACCGGCGTGCCGACGGGGTTGCGGGCGAGGCGCCAGTCGATCCATCCCGAGGCGTACCAGTGGGGGGCGGTCCTCTGCGACCCTGGCTCGACGTACCGGGGGTCTGGGAGATCCCGAGCGGGCTCGTTTCGAGACGGCCACCGGCAGATCCTGACGGCAGGCTCGTCGTGTCCGCCGGGGTGTGGAGTTGCTCGAGGCATGACCTTAGCGCCGTGCGGAGTTGCGATGGCGTTTGGATTCGCTTGTCCCGGTCTTTCTCAAGCATTCCGCGCAGCAGGGAAACGACGCCCCCGGGCAGGATCGCCAAGCTGTCGAAGGGCGGCGATTTTTCGAGATGTTGCGCGATGACGCTCGCCGCCGATCCCACAAAGGGAGGCTCACCCGTAAGCATGTACCAGAGCGTGACCCCGAGGGAGTAAATGTCCGAACGAATGTCTTCCTGCTCATGCTCGAGTTGCTCGGGGCTGGCAAAATGCGGTGTGCCGGCGAAGCCGTGGAGGGTGAGGGTCCCGCTGCCCGCTTCCCGAGCGGCGGATTTGGCCAGGCCAAAATCGATCACCTTCACGAGGATTTCGTCATCGCCTTCGCGCACCAGCATCAGGTTTGACGGCTTGATGTCTCGATGGACCAGGTGCTGCTTCTCCGCGGCAATCAGTGCACCTGCGACCTGCTGGGCAATCCCCAGAGCCAGCGGGCAATCGAGCGGTCCCGCACGTTTTACCAGCTCTTCGACCGTCTCACCTTCGATGAGCTCCATCGCATAGAAGTAGCTGCGGCCATGCCGGCCAAGATGAAAGACCGACGCCACGTTACGATGGCGCAGCCGGGCCGCCGCTCGGGCTTCCCTCAGAAACCTTTCGGCTGCAATCCTGTCCTCGAGAAGGCCGGTCGTGATCACCTTAAGCGCAACGTTGCACTGCAAATTTGTATCAAAAGCTTTGTAAGTGATCCCCATGCCACCGCGGCCCAATTCTGCGGGGGATCCATCCGGATTTCGCAGGATTTCGTAGTGCTCGAATTCTAAGGAGTCTGGCATCGGGCGAACCTCAGAGGATACTCGAGAGATGTTACCTCGGGTCGAGCCGTTTGAGAATGGGGCGAATGACGGCAAAGTCAACGTTAATCCAGGCCAGCAAGCCCGCCGTTTACGGTGGGCCGATGACAAAACGCGGGGGGCGGCCTAGACCATCCAGCCTCGGGAATATCACCGTTGCAGGACGAAGCGCTTCAGGGGGCAGCGACGTTCCCAGCCGGCTCGCTCGAGTTCCGGCACGTCATCTTCGGCGACAGCGTACCCGACGCAGAGATAGGCTACCAACGACCACTGCGCGGGCACTTGGAGCACGTCATGCACGCACGCCGGGTCCAGGATCGAGACCCAGCCGATCCCTACCCCTTCCGCACGGGCCGCCAGCCACAGAGTGTAGACGGCCAGCACGGCCGAGTAGCGAAGCGCTTCAGGCATCGTACGCCGGCCCAAGCCTCCGCCCTGATCGGTCGCCTCATCACAAAACACCGCCACTTGATGCGGCGCTTCCTGCAGACCCGCCAGCTTGAGGCGGGCGTATCGGCCTGCCCGTTCGGTGGGACAAGCCTTGAGGGCTTCCTGGTTGCAGGCCAGAAAGCTTTCCAGCACCGCCTGGCGCCGGCCGGCATCTTCGACCAGGACGAATCGCCAGGGCTGGCTTAGACCGACGGAGGGCGCCAGGCAGGCGAGCTCGAGCAGCCGTTCCAAGGTCCCCTCGGGCAACGGCTCCGGCCGGAAATGCCGAACGTCCCGGCGCCAGGCCAGGAGGCGGTGCAACTCGGTGCGGAATTCGGCAGAAAACGACGGCGGCATTGGCGCGCATAATACTCGGGGTCCGGCGATCATCCCAACCAAAATGCACGCCAGGCACAACCCGCGGGAACATTAGGCGCCGCGGGCGCAAGGCCTCACCAGCAAACAAAGCCCCCGTCGACGATCAGGTCGACCCCCGTGCAGAAGGACGCGGCCGGGCTCGACAGGAAAATGGCCGGCCCGACCAATTCGTCCACCGTCGCCATGCGGCCCAGCGGCGTATCGGCCTCAAACCGCTTGACCTGCTCGGCCACCTCCGGCCGCACGTTCATCGGCGTGGCCGTGTAGCCGGGGCTGATGGAGTTGACCCGCACGCCCCGGTCGCTCCATTCCATGGCCAAACTCTTGGACAGGTGGATGACCCCGGCTTTTGAAGTGTTGTAATGCGCTTGCAGCAGCCCCCGGTTGACGATGACGCCCGACATGGAGGCGATGTTAACGATGGAGCCGGCTTTGCGCGGCAGCATGACCCGGGCTTCCGCCTGGCAGGACAGGAAGATGCCGGTTAAGTTAATGTCCAGCATCCGCTGCCATTGCTCCAGCGGCATGGCTTCGGCCGGGGCGGCGTTGGCGATGCCCGCACAATTCACCGCGACCGACAAGGGCCCCAGCCCTCGTTCGACGCCGTCCACGGCCCGCTGCAGGTCGGCTGCTTGCGTGACGTCGCCGGTTAAGGCGATGGCTCCTCGGCCAAGCCCTTTGATCCGGTCGACCGTGCCCGCCAGCCCCTTGCTTGAGGGCAGGTCAAAGCACCCCACCGAAGCGCCCGCTTCGGCCAGTCCCAGGGCGATGCGTTGGCCGATGCCGCTGCCGGCGCCGGTCACAAAGGCCGTTTTACCTTCCAGGCTGAATAGGTTCATAAGTTCGAGAAAGACGATTGGGTGAGGAACGTTGCGTGATGGACAAGCGTTGAGGGGGGCTGGCGACTTCAGGCGGTGGCCCGTTCCATGATGGCGACGTTAGTGGCTTCGCCCCGGGGCAGAATTCCCTGCGAGCGGCCGCGGGCCAGCACCAGCACCCGGTGCGACAGCCCCAGCACTTCCTCCAGGTCCGAACTGACCACGATCACGGCCATACCCTCCCGAGCAAGGCCGGCAATCGTCTCATAGATCGCCGCTCGCGCGCCCACGTCGATGCCCCGGGTCGGTTCGTCGAGTATAAAAACCTTGGGGGAGCGGGAGATCCACCGGGCGATGATGGATTTTTGCTGGTTTCCGCCCGAGAGAAAACGCATTGCCTGATTAGGCCGCCCCTTCACGCCGAGCCGCTTGATGGCGTCGGTCGCAAAGGAGACGACCTTCGCCGGCATCAGCCAGCCGTGCGGGGCCAGCCGGTCGAAGTTGCCCAACGCCAGGTTGCTGGCCACCGTATGGTCCAGCACGACCCCTTGGCCTTTGCGGTCTTCCGGCACCAGCACGATGCCGGCTTGGATGGCGTCTTCGGGTACCCTGAAATGGATCGGTTTACCCTCTACGAAGATCGACCCTGCGGCCAGCGGGTCGGCGCCCGCGATGGCCCGGACCAGTTCCGTGCGGCCGGCGCCCACGATGCCCGCGATGCCAAAGATCTCGCCGGCCCGCACCGAAAAGCTGATGTCCCGAAAGGCGCCGTTGGCCCCCGTCAAGCCCTCCACCCGCAAGACGTCCTGGCCGGCCGGCTCTTCGAGCTTGGGAAAGAGGCGGTCCACCTTCCGCCCGACCATGTTCTCGAGCAATACGGGGACAGGCACCTGGGCGGTCGGGTGCGTGGCCACCAAGCGGCCGTCGCGTAACACCACGATGCGGTCAGCAATGCGCGCGATCTCCTCCAGCCGGTGGCTGATGTAGATGAAACTGACCCCCTGCTGGCGCAGCTGATCGATCTGCGCGAACAACCGGTCGGTTTCCTCCCCACCGAGTGCGGCGGTCGGTTCATCCAGGATCAGGAGCCGCGCCTTCAGCGTGAGGGCCTTGGCGATTTCGACCTGCTGTTGGGCGGCCACCCGCAACGTGCGAACCAAGGTGGTGGGCGGCACGTCCAGGCCGAGCCGGTGGAGCTGCTCCGCCGCGCGCCGGTTCATGGCCTCACGGTCGATCCGCCCCCCTTTCCTCAGCAGCCGGCCCACAAAGACGTTTTCGGCGATCGACAAGTCCGGCAGCAGCCGCATCTCTTGGTGGATGAGCCCCACGCCGGCCTCGATGGCCTCGCCCGGCCGGGCGGGCGCGTAGGGCAGGCCCTCCCACGCCATCGTGCCTTTGGAAGGCGGAAAGAGCCCCGCGATGATCGATGACAACGTGGACTTGCCGGCCCCGTTCTCGCCCAAGAGCGCGACCAGCTCGCCTTCATACACGTCCAGGTCGATGCCGGAGAGGACCACGTTGGCGTCAAAGCTTTTTTCGATCCCGCGGAGGGACAGCCTCGGTACGGCACGTCCTTCGGACGAGACAGAAGCGTCCGAGGGGGCAGGCGGGCTGTTCGGGACGGCGTTGGCGTGGGGTGAGTTCATCCGGCCGGCGTCGACAAACGAGCGTAATTACGGGTGCTGGTTAATAAAAGGCGCCACGTTTTCCTTCGTGGTCAGGACCGCCTCCTGCAACTGTTCTTTGGGCAATTGCTTGCCGTCGGCCAGTTCCAGCGCCGAATCCAGCGCCAGCTTACCCATGTACTGGGTCTTTTGGGTCATCGTCGCGTCAAGCGTGCCGTCCCGCACCGCCTTCAGCCCAGCCACGTCCCCATCAAAGCCGAAAATCCAGACCTTGTGCCCCACGTTGGCCACCTTGACGGCGTGCGCGGCCCCGAGGGCCAGCGCGTCGGCGCGGCCGAAAAAGGCGTTGATGTCCGGGTAACGCTGCAGCATGTCCTGGGCGATGGCAAAGCCCTCGTCCTGCATCCACATTTTGGTGGGTTGCTTGGCCACCACCTTGATACCGGGGCAGTTGGCCATCGCCTCAGTAAAGCCCTTGTCGCGGTCCAGTTCGGGCGTGGTGCCCAGCTGGCCTTGAATGATGGCCAGGTTACCCTTGCCGCCCATGGCCTTGCAGGCGTATTCGCCCAGGGTGCGCGCCGCCGCCACGCTGTCGGTCGCGATAAAGGTGTCGCCGGGCGCGTCGGGGGCGTTTCGGTCGACGTTGACGACCGGGATGTTGGCCTTCTTGGCCGCCTTGACCGGCACGCCGGCGGCGGTAGCGCCCGCCGGGATGTAGATCAGCGCGTTGACCCCGCGGGTAATCAGGTCCTGGATCTGGTCGACCTGGGTGGCCGCGTCGCCTTTGGCGTCGACGACGATGAGCTTAACGCCCTTGGCTTTGGCTTCGGCGTCGACCGATTGCTTGATTTGGTTGAAAAAGTCGGCCTGCAGGTTAGCGACGGCCAAGCCGACGGTCTTGTTGCCTTGGGCGAACGCGGACCAGGGGCTTAGTGAGACGCAGAGGGCGGTCAGGGCAGCGGTCAGGTAACGATTCTGGAGGGACATGTTGGTAGGATGGTTAGCTAGGGTTTGCGTTGTGGTTATTTAATAATAAAAGGGGAATAAAAGTTTGTGAACTCGAGCCCGGCCCAAGACTCCCGGCCGTGCATTCGACCCGCGGTCAGCTTCCTCGACGGCGCAGGGTATCGGAGCTGACCGCCAGGGCGATCACCACGCCGATGACCACCTGTTGGATGAAGGGCGACACGCCCGTCAGGTTCAGCCCGTTGTGCAGCACGCCGATGATCAAGACGCCCACGACCGTGCCGCCGATGCCCCCGACGCCGCCGCTCAAGCTCGCCCCCCCGATCACCACCGCTGCAATCGCGTCCAGTTCGTACCCAAGCCCGGCGCTGGGCTGGCTGGAATCCAGGCGGCTGGCCAGCACGATGCCCGCCAAGCCCGACAGCAGCCCGCTGGCCACGTAGACCCACGTCGTCACGTTGCGCACGCGGATGCCGGCCAGGCGCGCCACCTCGGCGCTGCCGCCGATGGCGTAAAGGGCGCGGCCGGCTGAGCGGTACCGCAGGAAAATCCAACTGACAATCACCAGCACGATGGCCAGCGCGACCGTCAGCGACAGAAACCCGAAATATCGGCGCGTGGCGAAGCTGTCGAACCAGTCAGGGTAGCCGACGATCTGGCGGCCGTCGGTAATGATGTTGGCCAGGCCGCGGGCGATGGTCATCATGCTTAAGGTGGCGATGAAGGCCGGCAGCCTGGCCCGGGTGACGAGCAGGCCGTTGGCCCACCCGCACAGGGCGCCCGCCAAAAGGGCGATCACGATCGCAACAACCAGCGGCAGGTTCCAGTCGTGACTCAGCCAACCCAGGATCATCATGGAAAAGGCCAGCACCGAACCGACGGAGAGGTCGATGCCCGCGATGATGATCACCAAGGTCATGCCGATCGACAGAATTCCTAACACCGTGACCTGGTCCAGGACGTTGAGCAGGTTGCGAAACGACAGAAAGGCGCCGGTGGTGAGGGAAAAAACGATGCAAAGCGCCACCAGGCCGATCAGCGGGCCCTGCACGCCGATGAGCTTACCGGCCCAGGAGGCCCCGCGCCGCACGGCTGGGGCCGGCGCCGCGGGCTGGGCCGCGGCGCCTTCTTTGGTGGTCTGGGGAGTGGCCATATCGAAGTTTTTCTGCGTTAACGCTTCGCCAAAAGGTTACGCGCGGTGGCGGCCAGCCCCGCGGTCATCCCCACCAGGTTCTGCTCGGCGATGCCCACCTCCACGATCTGGCCCGGCACGGCTTTGGCAAAGGGGGCCAGCTTGGCCGAGCCCCGCGAATCGCTGAGGACCGCGCTCGGCTTGCCCGGCCGGAAGGGCACCGCTTCGAAGGTGCGCACCAACTCGCCGAGGTCGTGGCCGGCGTTGGCCGTCTTGATCAGCCGCAGCCGGGCTTGGCGGTGCTGCACCGATTTACGTTGGAGGTCGCGTTCAGTCAGCATGAAGATGGTTTTGTGAGGGGTGCACTCGACGCGCGCGGTCACTTGAATAAAAATTCATCCAAGGTTACGTAACGTACGGTAGGATTGGATTGGGGTTAGTTTGTTGTCAAGGGCGGGTCCCCAAAAACTTAAAATTTTTTGCATCGACGCTCGGACCTGAGGTTTGGCCGGCAGCGGTTTGCCCAAGACCGCGTTCGCCGCAGGCTTACACGTTCCCCTCGATTTCTCTCACGACGGGTTTAGCGCCGCCGATCCCGCGGCCACGGTCTTGGCAGGTTGCGCTTTGATCAACCGTTGCGCCGTGTATTGGTCCGTGATCAGGGTATTAACCCACCGGCCGCGCAAGGCCCCCAGGATGGCCGCGAACTTCCTTTTACCGCCGCAGAGCGCCACCGACCGCGGCACGCGGCGCAACATTTCCAGCCCGATCCCGATAACGCGACCACTGAAAGCGCCTTTCACCTCACGGCCGTTGGCGTCATAGAAGCGGAAGCAAATGTCTCCGACGGCACCCTCCTTTTGCAAGGATTCCAGTTCCTCCCGCGAAAACGTATTTCCGCTGCTGGCCACCAGTGCCGAGGGTTCCAGAGCACCAACGCCGACCAGCGCCAAGGTGACCTTTTCAAAGAGCGCCACGGTTTCACTCACGTAAGGGTCCTGCAACAGGACCTTGGCTGCACCGGCCGAGCCTACCACCCCCGGGGCGGCTAGAAACCGGGCATCGCCGTGCACCAACCGCGCCAAGCGAATGGCCAGCCGGCTAGCGTGTTGCTCAGCCGATGGGTTACCCACGCCCCCCAGTACCTGCACCACCGAGCAGTTTTCGGCTTTCCGCACGGGGCGCATGTGCTCGACCATCGCCAGAAGCGACGCGCTCCAGGACGAGATGCCGATCACGTCGCCGCCTTTGAGGGTGGATTCCAGGAAATGGGCCGCCGCGGAGCCGATCGCATTCAGAACCGATTCCTCCGCGTCGCGCGTGGCATCGCCTACGATCGCCTGATTCAAGCCAAACCGCTCTTCGAGCAAGCCTTCCAAGTCCGCAAAGGTGCCTGGAGGCGCGACCACCGTGGTTCGCACGATCCCGTGTTCCTCCGCTTTTTTTAACAGGCGCGAGACCGCCACCTGCGTGATCGCGAGCCGGCGCGCCACCTCGGTTTGGGTCAGCCCCTCTTCGTGGTAGAGCCGGGCGACCCGGGTCATGAGCCGCAGATCTGGAATGCTGTGCACCATTTTAAGAAGTTAATGAGTCCGCCGCATGGCGTGCCCCTGCCCGACCCAGCCGCTTTGAGGAAAGTTGATGGCCAGGGACACCGAATTGCGGGCCAGCACGTTGGCATGCTGACCCACCAAAATCGCCTTGACGTTGGTCGTCCCGGCATCCAGCGCGAGAATGGCTTTCATGAACGATTGACTTTCTAAGCCGGGCACCCTGTCGAGTTAAGGGAACCGAATCGCTTGATCAGGGAGGACATAAGCAGCGATGAATAGGCACGTGGTTGAAGGATGGTGCGTCCGCATAATTATGCGGCTTACGTTATACTGAATGCCAAGTTTACTAAAAGGCGAACGACGCCCGGTTGTCAAGCCCAACCCTTGCGGGAGCGGCCCTTGTGCGCGGCGCTGGGGAAGGCTCAACGCCCGATCCCGCGATCCGGTAAACCGGCCCGATGGGTTCGCCGGTACAATTTCCGGCCGGTTCAGGCCGCGTCGGGTTAAACCGGAGGCCATTCAGCTGATGGTCGACCGGGGAGGCTGTTTTCGACTCCGGATATTTTTGCAATCTTCTGGTAATTTTAAAGCGGATCTGTTTCTCTAAAAACTCCCCTCCATGCGTTCCCACCACCCTACACCGGCACAATCCTTCAATAGATCCAACCCGGCGGAGCCGGCATTTTTCCGTTGGGACGCACGGAACCCACGGCTTATAAGGGGACCAAGGGATCCGGACGCCTTCGTCAGCCGGAAGGTGCGCACCCTTTTGCCTGGGTTTGTCTTCTGGCTGGGCCTGATGCTTGCCTGGTTTAACCCACCGGCGTTTGCGCAAAGTCCCGCGTCAAACCGCCTGGGCGTGCCGCTCCCTTACCAAAACCCGCTCGTTCTGCGGCTGCCGGGTGGCGGCTTGGCCGAAGATTGTCCTGACCCATCAATCATCCGTTCCCAAGACCCGAACGACCCTTATTGGTACCTCTATGGCACGACCGATCCTCTGAACGACTCGGACCGTGACGCCAACGGTAACCTTATCTTTCATTTGATCACCTGCTTCCGATCGCTCGATCTCGTCCACTGGGAATACCTTGGTGACGTGTATGCCCAACCGCCGGCCTGGGCCAAACCGGATGCGCTCCTTCGGTCTCCGAAGCCGATTTATTATCAGGGGCGTTACTACCTCTATTTTGTGGTGACCGATGCCAATGTAGGGGACGGAGGCAGCGCCATCGGCGTCGCCACCAGTCCCACCCCTTATGGGCCCTGGACGGATAGTGGCGGGCCCGTGGCCGGGCCAGAACCTGGCCCGGGAACTCAAGGTGCCCCCAGGTGGACTTACGATCCGGAGGTGCTGGAAGCCGACGGCAAGCGCTACCTTTACTTCGGCAGCTACTTCGGCGGCATCTCCGTGCGACAATTAAGCGCCGATGGGCTCTCCACCGACCCCGCTACTGAACGGCAGATCACCATCCCCAACCGTTACGAGGGCAGCCGGCTCATCAAGCATGAAGGCTACTATTACCTGCTCGTCTCGGCCACCAACTGCTGCAACGGGCAGTTGACGGGCTACAGCATTTTTGCCGGGCGCTCGCGCAGTCCCTTGGGGCCATTCGTGGATCGCGAAGGCAATTCGCTGCTGGACGGTTTGGTAGGCGGCACACCCGTCATCAGCATGAACGGCAACCGCTGGGTGGGCCCGGGCCACGGTGACACCTTCACGGACTTCGCCGGTCAGCTGTGGCTGGTCTACCACGCGGTTGACCAGACCGATCCTTACTTCGTTCGGGTTAACCCCGACGGGAGCGTCACGGTGGAGATTACCAAGCGCCCCGCCTTGATTGACCGGCTGGAGTGGGTGGATGGGTGGCCTTCGGTCCGCGCAGGTTTCTGGGCTTCCCAAGAACCGCAGCTTGCGCCGGCGGCGCAACCCACGCAAGTGCGCGGGGCGTTACCGCTCATGCCTTTCCCGAGCTGGATCGATCAACCGAGCCAAACGCTGGCCTTTGATGCTTTCCAGGGTAGTCAACTTCAACCCGACTGGAGCTGGGTGCGGCCGCCGGATGCCTCGACCTATTTTGTCGGCGGGGGAGCGTTTCACTTCAACACGCAGGCCGGCGACCTCTACGTCGATACCAACAACGCTTCGGTCCTCACGCGAGCGCTCCCTCCGGGCGATCTGGTCATCGAAACCAAAGTTAAAATAAACGTGCCCAATGACGGCAAGGTCTACAACTACGTTCAGGCGGGGCTGCTCTTTTACGGCAACGACGACAACTACATCAAGCTGGATCGCGTCTCTATCTGGGAAACCCGGCAGACCGAATACGCCAAGGAGATAAAACCCGTTCCGCCCGGCTACGCGCGCTACGGCAACACCGTGGTGGGAACGCCGGGGGAGGCTACCTGGTTGCGCATCGTGCGCCGGGGCTGGAACGGTTTGGAGTTGTACACGGCTTACACGAGCCAGGACGGCACACATTGGGTGCGTGGGGGCACGTGGGACCATCAGCTTGGGACTCAGGCGAAGCTCGGCCTGGTGGCCATGGCAGGCACTGGGTTTACGGCCGAGTTTGACTACGTGCGGATCTCGCGCCCGCTGTTGAACGTTCCGCCCGGCGAACGGTTCGGAGCGGCTCCCTGACAAACGGCTGGTCTTCAGGCCGGCCACTTTCGTGCACATTTGCACGAACAAGAAGTCCCGGCCGCGCGCCTCGTCGCTGAACGGGAGACCCACGGAGAACTCGTGCGGTCCGAAAGAGCGGCGGTGACAAAGGGTTCTTCGAGCGTGATCGTTTTCAGGTTTGCGTTATGCACCGGGCTTATTCTTTGCTGGCAGCCTCATCCCGTGAAAGCGCGACTTCGAATGCATCCACCGCTCCGGAGGAGAACGCAAACCCTGCAGATTCTGCTCGCGTTGGTGTTGACCGCAGGCATCGTCCACGGCGGGCCGCCCCTGCGCTGGGCCGCCGACCCCAACAGCAACGCTCCGTATACGTTCTACAATCCTGGTAATAAACTTGCCGGATTCGAAGACGAAATCATCGAGGCCCTCGCCCGGCGCCTGGGGCGCGAGGCGCAATTTGTGCAAAACGATTGGGACGGTCTCATCCCCGGCCTTGGTCGCGGCCTCTACGACTGCGTTATCTGCGGCATCGAGATTACGCCGGATAAAGCCGGGGAGGTCTTATTCAGCAACCCTTATTACGTCACCTACGAGCAGTTTGTCAGCCGGCGCGGCACATCCCCCATCGCCTCCCTCGACCAGCTTCGCGGCAAGCAAATCGGTACCCTGGATCAGACCGCCGCGCTCCGCATGCTCGAGAACACCCCGGGCGTCCTCACCAAGATCTATGATCAAGAGGTCAACGCTTACCAGGACGTCGCCAACGGCCGCATTTTTGGGGTCCTGCTCGATTTCCCCATCGCCAAGTACTATGCAGCACCCAAACCGGCCCTCCAACTCAGCGGCCCTCCTTTTGGCCAGATCCTTTATGGGATCGCCGTAAGCAAAGGCAACGACCGGCTTCAGGGAGACCTCAACCAAGCCTTGGCCGAACTGATCGCCAGTGGAGAACTGCGCAACATCTTATCCCGTTGGGGACTCTGGACGCCGACCGTGGCCAGCGCTTTCGGCCAGCCCGAAGCTCCCTCCTTGCCTGACCTTGAGTACCAGGCTTTCGCTGCCGCGCACGGCGGGCCGGCCACGATCCGGACGCGGCTCACGCATTACCTGGAATCGTGGCCGCTTCTGGTTCAAGCGGCCCTCCTCACCCTCGAAATTTCCCTCGCGGGAATGGCGGTCGCCGTCGGGGCCGGCCTCGTACTCGCCATTTTGCGGCTCTACGGGCCATGGCCACTTCAGTGGCTGGCAATGGGCTACATCGAACTGATTCGAGGGACGCCGCTGTTGATCCAGCTCCTCATCATTTTTTACGGCTTGCCGAACATCGGCATCAAACTCTCGCCCTTTGTGGCCGGCGTTTTCGGCCTCGGTCTCAATTACGCCGCTTACGAAGCGGAGAATTACCGCGCGGGCATCTTCGCCGTTCCCAAAGGTCAGATGGAAGCCGCGCGCGCCCTGGGCATGACCCACGCACAAGGCCTGCGGTTCGTGGTCCTTCCCCAGGCGTTCCGGTTCGTTCTGCCGCCCATTACCAATGATTTCATTTCCCTTTTGAAAGATTCCTCGCTCGTGTCCATGGTAACGCTGATCGAGCTGACGGGCGCCTACAACCGCATCGCCACCCAGACGTTCGATTATTTCGGAACGGGTCTCCTCGTCGCGGCGATCTACCTGCTCATCGGCCTGCCCTTCGTCCGGCTTGCGCGCTTGACGGAACAACAGCTCGCCGGAAATCAGCGCCGGCCCGACCAGAAACCGGGGATGCTGAATCTGCCGAGGGTTCGAAAACCGCTTCTGCATCCGGAATAGTTCGGAGATAGCGGTTGTAAAAAGGTTCGGCGTCATGCCTGCCGGCAGCCGCTCAGTTCCGCTTGAGAGTGCGAGGAAGTCCGCTACATTCCCTGGCTGGATCGTTACGGTACCAGCCCCCCTGATCTGATGCCGATCCCGCGCCAACGGTCAACGTGCCGATTGACTCCATCTCACTCAACCAAAGGCATTGATTTATGAACCCCTCGAGCGTCAAAAGCAAGGCGACGGCCACGGTCCTCGTTGCTGAACTGACCAATGGTATTTTGGATCCCACCCAACCCATGCTGGGGCCGCTCCTAGCCGGGGGGACGATCGTGGGTAACACGGCCCCGGGATGCTGGGGTCCGATGATCACCCCCCGGATTCGCGGCGGTCACGAAGTGACCCGGCCGGTCTTCGTCGACGGGGCCGTGCCCGGGGATGCGGTGGTGCTGCGCATTCGCGACATTAACGTCACCTCGGCCGCGACGGCCTCCGGTCACGATCGATGGGTGGAAGGTCATTACCTCGGGGACCCTTACGCGGCGCCTCGTTGCCCGAATTGCGGCACACTCTATCCGGAGACCTACGTCGAGGGAATCGGGCAGCAAGCGGTCCGCTGCGTGAAGTGCAACACGCCGGTCACGCCCTTCCAGATGGTCAACGGGTACACGGTCGTCTTCGACGAGACTCGCCAGGTCGGGCTCACCGTCTCCAAAGAAGCGGCCGAACGGATTGCGCATTCGGCCAACCGGTTTGCCGCTCTACCGGCGAGTTCGGCTCAACATTCGATCCTGACGTTTGCCCCGCACGACCTGGTCGGGGTGGTGACCAGGCTGCGACCGTTCCTGGGCCAACTCGGAACGACGCCGGCGGTCCGGATGCCCGATTCCCATAACGCCGGCGACTTTGGCTCCGCGCTGGTGGGTGCCCCGCATGAATACGCCCTCACCGCCGAGCAGCTCGAACTGCGGACCGATGGACACATGGATATTGATGCGGTCCGGCCGGGCGCCATTGTGCTGGCGCCCGTCAAGGTACCGGGTGCGGGCATTTACTTTGGGGACATGCATGCGCTTCAGGGTGACGGCGAGATTGCCGGCCACACCATGGACGTTGCGGGAACGGTGACGTTGGAGGTCGACCTGTTAAAGGGGCGAACGCTCGAGGGACCGGTCCTCTTTCCGCTCGTGGAGGATCTTCCACCTTTGGCCCGGCCATTCAACCAGGCAGAAAAAGACCGGGCACGCCGTCTGGCGGCCCGCTGGGGAGTCGACAAGCTCGAGGAAGCAGGGCCTATCTCCGTGGTGGGCTCCGGCCCCGATTTGAATCAGGCCACTC
The DNA here is from genome assembly GCA_019243005.1 of Verrucomicrobiota bacterium. Taxonomy (GTDB): domain Bacteria; phylum Verrucomicrobiota; class Verrucomicrobiia; order Chthoniobacterales; family JAFAMB01; genus JAFBAP01. Next base: position 20,438 of record JAFAUY010000423.1, read on the forward strand.
AGGTCGGGCTGCGCCGCGCAGCTGACCTTTTGTCACTGAGTCTTCCGGAGGTGCTGAATCGCGCGACCATTACGGGAGGAATCGAGATCGGCCGGCATCCGGGCGTCGTCCAGGTGACCTTCCTGGCACCGCTGCCGGCCCTGGAGAAAGCGGGCCTGCTTCCGTTTGTGCAGGAACAGTACGGGATTGGCTAGCTAACGAGGACACGCCGTCACCTCGTAGGTGAAATCATGCTTCGTTTTTGAATACTCATTTGTCGACAGCTCGATTAAAGGCGGCCGGGCGGGTGATTCCGTCGGTTGTGTCCGGATGTCGATTGCAGGTAAAGCATAGACCGGAGATGGCCAACGAAAGGAAAGTTATCATTACCTGCGCAGTGACGGGCGCCATCCATACGCCGTCGATGTCGCCCTACCTGCCGGTAACCCCGCAGCAAATCGCCGAGGCCGCCCTGGGCGCCGTGCAAGCCGGGGCGGCCATCGTCCATTTGCACGCCCGCAATCCTGAGACCGGCAGACCAGACCAGCGGCCGGAAGCGTTCACCCCCTTTCTGCAGGTGATCAAACAGCGTTCCGATTGCGTCATCAATCTGACCACGGGCGGCGCGCCCTACATGACGGTCCAGGAACGGGTTCAGCCGGCGGCCACGTACAAACCCGAACTGGCCTCCCTTAACATGGGATCAATGAATTTCGGCCTGTATCCGATGCTGGCGCGGTTCAAAGATTTCCGGTTCGCCTGGGAACGCGAGCACCTGGAGAACAGCCGCGACCTGGTGTTCCGCAATTCCTTCCAGGACATCGAATACGTTCTGCGCACCTGTGCGGAAAACGGCACCCGCTTCGAATGCGAATGCTATGACATTTCCCACCTCTACAACCTCGCCCATTTCCTTGACCGCGGGCTGCTTAAGCCACCGCTGTGGGTGCAGTCAGTCTTTGGCCTGCTGGGCGGCATTGGCTCACATCCCGAAGATGTCCTGCACATGAAGCGCACCGCTGACCGGCTGTTCGGCAGCCAGTATCGTTGGTCGGTACTCGGCGCAGGGCGCAACCAACTGCCGGTCGCAGCCATGGCGGCAGCAATGGGGTCCAATATCCGGGTCGGCCTCGAAGACAGCCTGTGGATCGGCCCGGGCAAGCTGGCGGAAAGCAACGCCGCCCAGGTCCGGCGCGCCCGCCAGATCCTGGAAGGTTTAAACCTGGAAGTTGCCACGCCGGCTGACGCCCGGGAAATCCTGCAGCTGAAGGGCGCCGACCAGGTGGCATTCTAACCCTCCCGCCGTCGGACGCCGCCGCAGCGATTCCCAGCGAGGGTTAATTCGACCTTTGGGGGCTTTGGCTCAGAGAGCGAGAATCCCGAAGCGGCCAATTAAATCTGGCCCTCGATCGAGGACCGGCGCGACGTGATTGAGGGCCCGCCGGGGGAACAGCGAGTTGCAGGTCGTCCGTTCTCGGTCTTAACTGGCTTCAGGGGGGGAGCTCACGCAACCTCTCCGGCGGGGCGGTTGCACCGCTCGCCCGGTGGGTTGAAAGGGCTTACCCCCTGCTTTTATGGCTGAAGCCTTTTCACCCGTCGACTGGCGCGAACACGGCGTCAAAATCATCCGTGCCGGGCAACTGGATTCCAACACTCCGCAGACGCCTGGGATGCAGCGGGCAGCGGCCATCACCCAGGCGCGCACCGGTGCAAGCAAGCTTTGGGCCGGGACGGTCACCGTCCACGCCAACGCCAAAACGGGCGCTCACCATCACGGCGAACTCGAGAGCGTGATTTACGTGGTGAGCGGGCGAGCGCGCATGCGCTGGGGGGAACGGCTGGAATTCAGCGCGGAGGCCGGGCCGGGCGACTTTATTTACGTGCCGCCGTTTGTGCCGCACCAGGAGATCAATGCCAGCCGCCATGAACCGTTGAGCTGCGTGGTGGTGCGCAGCGGTCAGGAACCGGTGGTCGTCAACCTGGAGGTGACCCCGGCGGAGCCGCCCGAGGAGGTCTACTGGATCGACAACCTCCACCCCGCGCCACCTCACCCGTAACGCCGATGGCCCAGCGGGGTATCGAAATAGCCGAAGCCGGGAGGGGCGTTAGGTGCCGGTTGAACAACAACAACCCCACCCGGGCGCACGCGAGCGGGCCAGGGGCGGTGAAAGCGAGCACTACGGAGGCTCAAGTAGGGGCGATCTTCCCGCCTTACGGAGCATTTGCGCCCGAGCCGTTTCTGCGAGATGAACCGCGGCCCGGGGCGTTTGCCTGCGCACCACCTTGAGCAAAGGCGACGTTTGGATCGGTGATTTCTGCGCCTGAATGAGCAGTACCTCTGCTCTGGCAAGCCGTGAACGGACTCGCCAACCCGAACACAATCACTCCTGCTGCCAGTACAAGTTTCGCAACTTCCTTTCGCATGGAAAACGATTCGCGAACAAGCTGCAGATGTAAACAGGCTACTGCGGGCCCGGTCCCTTGACCCGGACGCAATCCGAATCGATCTTGGCGGATGGATGCCGGAAGTTCTCGCCGGGACTTCATCCGCCGCACCCTGCTCGGCGCGTTTGTCGGCGGTCTACTCTCCGCCTCCGGTGCGCGCGCCGCCTCAACTTCCACGGCCGCAGAACCTCGCCCGGTTGACCGTCGCCAGCTCGGCCGCACCGGTGCGGAGGTTTCCATTCTGGGTCTCGGGTTAGGTAGCGCATTCATGGAGGGCTATTCAAGCAACCTGGGTGCGGGCCACGCGTTGCTCGAATCGGCTCTCGCCCTCGGCATCAATTACTGGGATACCGCTCGCAGCTATGGCCCGAGCGAAGCCATGATCGCTCCCGTGCTCGCGCGCCATCGGAATCGCGTCTTCCTGGCCAGCAAAAGTGACGCGCGGGATTACGACGGCTTCAGGCGCGACCTGGAGCGCAGCCTTCAGGTGCTGCGGACGGACCACATCGATCTTTACCAACTGCATGACTTGCGCCGCCACGAATGGGCGAATCTCAGCGCCATCGAATCCGGCGCGGTGCGTGCCGCCCGTGAAGCCAAAGGTCAGAAGGTCATCGGCGCCTTTGGGATCACCGGGCATGCCGGCGCCGAGATGCTGATCGAGTGCATCAAGCGATTTGATCCCGACACGGTGCTGACCACCTTCCCGTGCACGCGGCCAGATCAGGGCCGCTACGAAGACGAGCTGCTGCCCGTGGCGCGCACGCGCAAGATGGGCGTGATCGCAATGAAGACGATTCGATATGCCCGCGAGGCGAAGCTTCCCGCCAGGGAGCTTTTGCGTTACGCCCTGAGCCTGGAGGGAGTCACCACGGCCATCGTGGGACTGGACAGCCTCGTGCATCTCAACGAGAACGCCCGAGTGGCGAGCGGCTTTCAACCCTTGAAGGAAGGCCACCGGGCTGAGCTTTTCGAGAGCGCCCGCCGTGCCTTGGCTGGGGTACCGGCGCCCTGGGATTACGCCGATTATGTCGACGGCAGCCCGTTCAGCCGGGGACGTCCTCCCGCCGCCCGGTCTGGCGCCTGAAGAGTTAGCACTCCATTTTTTTAAGCTTGGTTCGTGGCGGGCCGTCTCCTCCAGCAGGTGGCGCGTCTGCAACGCCGACCACCGTTGCAGTCGGCCACCCTGGAGCTTTTACCGGCTCAGACCAAAACCGTTTTCATCGACGACCATCAAGGCCGTGCTTTCAGCCTCGATGATGCCTGCGATGATGGCGTACTCCACTCGGCGCAGCCGATTCCGGTCCGCTCACGGGAACCGGCCTTACGATACGCCCGTCATCGAGTACAATGGCATAGAAGGTTTGGGCGCCTCCTCCGATGTTCCCGGTCATTTGCACAAGATAATAGGGCACCGGACTCGTTTCATACTGGGTGGAATCGACTTTGATGTGTGACGCGTTGTAGAACCCGCCGGGTTTATCCGCGCCGAGATCGACCGTCGAATTACTGTACGGGTCGCTTGGGTTTCCCTTGATCAGACCTCCCGCCCAGCCTACGGCCGTAACCTGCGCCGCGCCGGCAGACATCTTTAGATTTGAGGAGTACGGCATATCAGGATCGGTTGCGATCTTGCCGATGGTGGTGCCGGGGGGGACTTCAAGCCGATAATACTGTTCAGCGCCATCTGCCTGACGAACGGCGTACGTAATGGCGTGGGCCGTCATCGTTATCGTGGAGGAAACGATGATGGAGGTCAGAATCGTTAAGAGGCTACGTTTCATGGCGTGCTTACTATAGTATAAAAAATCTGGTGCGCAGCGCTATAAAACCAAGGCCCAATCACGCTGGCCAGTAGACCCCGTAGGAACCAGGGGCCCACCGGTGGACGGCTGGCCCTGAAAGGACGGCGCGACCCGCTCATCCCGGCGATAGATGACCTCCCCGCGCGGAATAGGAGGCGCATGCTACCGGGAGCAAGAGGGCATTGACGATCAAACGCTTGGCGCGGATTAGACGTTGCAGGGGGACCGTCCTCCGGACCAACGGGCCAGGAGAAGCTAGCGCTCCTTCGGAAATAAAATCGGCCCCGGCCCGTCCGCGTGCGCCCGCCGGCAGGGGAAAGGCTACTTCGCAAAGGTGTGCAAATTCGAACTTCGCAACTCCACCCCGGACTACGTCACCGGGGTCATTGAGACCGTGCGGAAGTCTCGTCAGAGCCTTTTAAAGGCACCGGTGACCAGTATAAGTGGCCATTGACCAGGTGCCAATAACGGTGCATCCGACGCTTGGCATGGTGCACAACGTGGTGCGAGGGGCTCGGCGTCGCAGCGGGCAGGTTCTCTGATGCATCTTGATTCAAGTTTGGCACCGGTGGCGGCTCAGCTGCCGGAACGTCGGGCGAGCTCGGTTTCACGCACTTTGCCAGGCTCCAATAGGGGATGGTTCCGTCATGGAACCGAAATTCAACCAGGCCATACGGCGTTTGCGCCGAAGAAATTACGGAGACTTCGACGTCGTTGGTAACCGGTTGGCTGACGTGTCGATCAGCGATCAGTTTGGAAATGCCCTCATTGTCGCCCTGTGCCGCCAACCTTTTAACCTCTTCGTACGTCTTCTCGGAGTCAAAGTAAACTGCCCCGCTAACTAAAGCATCTGCAAAAAGAGGAACAGGAAGGCCGATGACTACACCAATGATCAGGATGCGTTTGGGATGCATAAGTTCGGTTTTTGTAACGGGCTGAGCTAACCTTTGCAAGATATCGTGACAGTCGAATGACTTGATCAGGTAGAAACGGTATAACGTCTTGCAATGTAATAATCAGGGGACTTGTTGGAAACGGGCCCGCACCCGGCAGGACTGTTCCCCAGGCTGCTTTACCGCGGTCTGAACTGCCATGGTTTCAAGGGGTATTTCGCCCTCACGCAGTGGAAGGGGGGGTATTGCGCGAGGGTTTTCATAACCATTCGATGAGTTCAGCTGACCATACGAGGTTATGTTTTTATACCGAGTCGCAGGGCTAACCCGGCTGCATTTCTACACCCATTCTCAGGATGGTTGAGCCGGTCTCCGTTCCGGAGGAGTAGTCCCGGAGGGGCAAAGGGCTGAACCAACTTGAAAACCGGCATGACTCAGATAAACGCCTGGTTCGGCAACCAACCGGTGACCGTAGTTGGTAGTAATGCAGAACGAAGATGAACCGACGCGTTTACAGAGCAAACCAACCCTGGGTTCCGAAGCTTGCGCAACGCAAGTCAACGCAAGTTCATCGAGAAACTCAACGTACGCCTGATTTTGCCATCGCCTCCTCTTTCGACGAGTCGGTCGTCAGCAGGCTGGCCAGGTAATGGTTTTTAAAGGCGAGCTCGGGCGCTTGCGCGATGTTGGCAGGCTTTTCAAGTCTGGAGAATATTGCAAAGCTGATCCGTGCGCGTGGGATGACCGCTTCCCCGTATCCAGATGGCTTTATGCTCGACCAGACGCGGACCATCTCCATGCCGTTCTGCTGCTCTCGGCCAAGATAAATCATCGATAAGGAGTGTTCGCGCCGGCCAACCGCATCGGCCAAAAAAGCTTTCATGAAATCTCCCGCTTGCGCATCTTCAAATGACGTGAAGTTCGGGCCGAGTTGCAGTTCGTCAAACAAACAGGCGATCCCGGGCCCATTGGCATTCCATCTTCCCCAGACCCCGACGCCATCCGGCTGTCCTTTCACCATTAAGGCTTCCGCGAGCGGCCCGCTCAGGGTGCCGGGAGGCAAAAGTGCCTTCAGCACCTGCAAAAAAACGAGGTACGTTGCTCCCGAGGAATAGGTAGTTTGAGCGGCGGCCGGTTTGATCTCCAGCTGGTTTTCTCGAATCTGAATCGCTTCTTCCAGAGCCCGCATGCTTTTTGCATCGGCCTCAGAACCGCCGCCGCTCGGCATAGACGGCAAGATGCTCACGATGCGCCGGTTTGCCTCGTTCGCCGAAGCAATCGGCGGCACCGAAGGGGTTGGTTGAGCTGCCGCCGGGATTGCGGCTAAGCTGGGAGCCCCTTCGTCTCGAGATTCTGGTTCCGTTGCGTCATGCCGCTGCTCTACGCCCGGGTCCGGCAGGGGCTGAGCATCGAAGACGCCCGCAAATTCCGGAGGCTTCCGCGGTTCACGGAGGAGCAAGACCGTAACCACCGCAACGAAAGCAAGCGCGAGCAACGCCGCCAAACCCACTCCCAGGGTCCATGGTCTGGCTTTTTTACCCACCATCAAATTCACAGATCGGTCGGCCCGCTCGCGGCGTCAACTCGACGGCGTGGAAAGGCTTTGCTCAAGCCAAAGATCAGTCATCCGCCCGATGCATGAGAAAGCGGCGTGGGCGAAGACTGGTTGGCGAAAGCCGAGGCGGCACAAACCATGGGGCAGTTGGTGAAGCCCGACCAGTTAGCTGGCTTGGCGGCCTACCTGCTGAGCCCGGAGTCCGGTGTTATGACGGGCGCCCTGGTGGATTATGACCAACGTGTGGCGGGGGCTTACCCGGAGCAGCAAAGCGCCCCGATGCCCGGGAAGTCAGGCTAACACGCGGCCACGCGTCGCTCCGGGTCAAAGCAGGCAACGTCGAGTTGGGGCGTTTCCCCGGTTGCCAGTTGGGCGGCGAGCAGTCCCACATAGGGGCCCACCGTTAATCCGTATCGACCCAATCCTGTGGCAATGACCAGACCCGGCATCGAGCGGGGCCGGCCGAGTAAGGGCAGGCCGTCCCGGGTCATCGGACGAAAGCCGACCCGGATCTCCGTCAACGTGGCCCTCTTCAGGCCAGGGGCGATACGTAAACCTTCCTGAAGCACCTCGGCAACGCCACCGGCCGTGATTCGAAAGTCGAATCCCGAGCCGCTTTCCCGCGTTGCGCCCATCACGACCCGGCCCGCGTCGAAGCCGAGCAGGTAATACTCGCTCAGCACGGGCACAATCAGGGGCCACGTCGCCGTCGAGGTCTCTTCTACCCTGAGGTGGAGGATCTGGCCCCGTTGCGGTTCCACCTCCAGGTGAACATCGAGCGGCCGGCACAGTTCGGCTGACCATGCCCCCGCCGCCACGACGACGACGTCCGCTCTGAGAAGCTCGCCCGCCACCCGGACGCCAACTCCCGCGGTAGAGCCGTTGCGCTCCAAAGTAGCGGTTCCGAACCGTTGCCGCGCGCCCGCTTTGACGGCGGCATTGAGCATCGCCACCCGCAAGCTTTCTCCGGAAACTCGGATCGCCCCGCTCAGGTAAAGGCCCGCCAGCGTTGAATCCAAATGAGGAAACAGTGCTTTGGGGCCGCCGGCATCGAGCAAACGGACCTGACCGACCTCGGTCACCCCGCGATCCAGGTAGCCTTGCAACCGCCGGGCAACGGCTTGCAATTGGTCGCGGGCCGGTGCGACTACCAAACCCCCGACGACGGCACAGTCAACCCCGGTTTCGCCGGCCGCCGTGAGCCTGGCGACAAGCTCGGGATAATAGCGGACCGCGGCGAAGGCAAGCGTTTCATAACGCGGATCGCGGCTTTGCGAAAGCCAAGGGCAAACGATACCGGCACCGGCCAACGTGGCTCGTCCCGGAGCGTGACTGTCGACCAAATCAACTTCTACACCGCGCCGGGCCAGATGAAAAGCGGCACTCGCACCGACAATGCCTGCCCCGACCACGACCGCTCTCATGGGGCGGTAATTCTAAGCCGTTAGCCTCACGGCGCGAGCCGGAATTTTGCGGGTTTCAAACATCACTCACTCCGCTTTGCCGATCGCACCTTCGCGGTACGCCATCTGTAATACATAGAAAGCTTGCTTCTTTTCACCCTGGTCAGAGATCAGCCCCTTCCGGTTGAAATAGTCTTGAATGCCGGGCAGAGGGCGGCGCGGTGAACGAAAATCCATCAGGACCCAAGGGCTCATCCCCCGCAACGGACCGATGCGATTGAGCATCGCCAACTGGTGCCGGTAAAGGTTGGCCTGATACTCCTCAGTCCAGCGCGTATCAGATTCGCCGTGCAGGCCGTATTTCGCGTCTCCGCCGAATTCGCTGACGATCAGTGGCTTCTCGTAAGCAATTTGCCAGACGGTTTTCCCAGCATCCTCCGGCCGGTGCTCATACCATCCGATGTATTCGTTGAACCCGATGACGTCGAGCACTTCGCCGAGCGGATCGTCGATTACCTTGGCCATGCCCTCCGTGCGCACCAATAACGCGGCCGTCACCAGACGCGTCGGATCTTGTTCATGGGTTTTGGCGACCAGCGTCCTCAGAAATTTAACCCGGGCGGGCGTGACCGGCGTTTCGTTGGCCACGGACCATAACACAACGGACGCTTTGTTACGATCGCGCCGGATCATCTCGTGCAACTGCCGTTCGGCATTGGCGAGCACGTCGGAATTATCGAAGTCGATTGCCCAATAGACCGGAAGCTCCGACCAGACCAAAATGCCCATGCGATCGGCCAAACGGGTCATGCGCTCATCGTGTGGGTAATGCGCGAGACGGACAAAGTTCCCACCCAACTCGCGTACCCAGCCGAGCAAGGTTTCCATGTCCTCATCGTTGCACGCACGCCCGGTGCGGTACGGCGCCTCGGCATGAACGGACACACCGCGCAGGAAAATCGGCGAGCCGTTGAGAAGAATTCGGGTTCCGCGCACTTCAATGGTTCTGAAGCCGATCTCGTCTTCAAGGTTATCCTGGCCGGCCTGAAGGTGCACCCGGTAGCGTCGCGGATGTTCCGGTGACCATGGCTCCAGGTTGCTGGCCGCGAACTGGAACGTCGCACGCCCGTCTGCGCTCACCTGGGCGGTCTCTCTTACCGCCAGTTCCGGAATGCTGACGGTTACCTCAACTCCTGGAGCAGCCCCTTCAACGTGTACCCAACCCTCGATGGTTGCGCGGCTTCCGCGCTTCAGGTGCAAGTCGAAGTCATCGATGAATTGCTCCGGCACTTCGACGAGCGAAACATCACGGGTGAGGCCGCCATAGTTCCACCAGTCCGTCTGCAGCGTCGGGATGCCGTCGGCGTGACGGGTGTTGTCGACTGCGATCACGACGAAATTACTGCCTTCTATGAGCAGGTCCGTCACCTCGCAGCTAAACGGAGTAAAGCCGCCTTCGTGCTCGCAGGCCTTGCGCCCATTCACCCATACGTAGGATCGGTAATTGGCCGCCCCTGCATAAAAGAACACCCGCGTCGCCGGTTTACGTTGGTACGAGAACTCCTTTTCGTACCACATCGGGCCTTCGTAGAAGAACAGCGATTCACGCTGGGTATTCCAATCGCCGGGCACCTGCAGCGTTGGAGATTTTTGAAAGTCGTACTCCACGGGCTCGCCACCGGGCGCTTGTTTTCGATTCATGAAATAGCCGTCGGCACGCAGTTTGCCGTGGAAGGTATAAAGACCGGTCGCATACGGGTCAACGATCGTGCGCCAATCGCCATTGAGGCTGATGGTTGGTCGATGGTCAACCGCCACCAACGGCATCGGTGGCGTAACCAAAGGTGCCGGGTTCAGACTCATAGGCGCTCACTTGACGGTACGAACCTCACCCACCCTCGCCGGGAGAGGCGGGATGCAACCCGGAAACGGGACATAGGCGGAGAATCGGGCGCCATCGAGGTCCTTCAATTCTGATCGGACAGGGTTTACCCTTCAGCGTGCCCCCGGAGAAGGCTGGCGTCAACAGGGGTGGCACGCCGCCTCTCCACGAACCGGATAAAGGCACCTGTCTCAGGACGGCAGGGGTGAAGGTCAGCATGGAGGGTACGGTCAAGCCGTTGCTGAACAAGAAGCAACCCCCGAAAAGTTTTTACCTCCGCGGCGGCTTCCCGGGGCGAATAAGACAGCAACGGATGAATTCCATGGACGCCGGGATCCGTTTCGGTCACGACCTTTGTTCCGTTCTGGAGTTCGCGGAGCGCCGGGAATGGCTGGTGACCAACGGTCGCGGAAGCTACGGCTCCGGCACGGTGGCGAACCTTCTCACCCGTAGCTACCATGGGTTACTGGTGGCAGCGTTAGCGCCGCCGGTGGGCCGTACGCTGACGCTGGTGAAGTTTGACGAAAGCGTTACCTACCGCAGTAGCCGGTACGACCTCTTCACCAACCGGTGGCGCGGCGGTGCGGTTAGTCCCGCGGGGCACGTCAACCTGGAAAGCTTCCGCCTGGACGGGACTGTACCCACCTGGAGGTTCGCCCTGGCGGATGCCGTCCTGGAGAAACGGATCTGGATGGAACCGGGAGCGGACACCACTTACGTCGCCTATACCTTGATCCATGCCAGCGAGCCCGTCGGGATGAGCTGCAAAGCCATCGCCGATTACCGGGATTACCATGACCGGACGCGCGCAGGCAGGTTTGGCCAGGTTCGAGTGGATCGGATCGACAAAGGGCTGAGAGTAACGATGTTTGCCGGGGCACGGCCGCTTCTGCTTTTGTCGAATGCGGCCGAGGGCAGTCCGGCCATGGAGTGGTATTACGGGTTTGAACTGGCGCGCGAGCGGGACCGCGGCTTGCCGGAGTATGAGGATCACCTGCACGTGGCTGATTTCCGGGCGAACCTCAGACCGGACGAACCGCTGGTCTTTGCCGCCTCCATCGAAGGGAGTGCCGACCCTGACATCGCCGCACTGGAGCGGCGCCGCACCTACGAGGATCGGGTGATCAAGCAGTGGGCAAAGAACCGGCCCGACGGCGACAAGGGCGCCCCCGGCTGGATCAAGCAAGGCGTGCTCGCAGCAGATCAGTTCCTCGTCGACCGTCCTGACCCCGACGGCGCCGGCGCCGGCGAGACGGGCAAGACGGTCATTGCGGGTTACCATTGGTTCGCCGATTGGGGACGGGACACGATGATCAGCCTGCCGGGGCTGACGCTGTGCACGGGCCGGGCGGAAATTGCCAGGCTCATCCTCAAAACCTTCGCCCGCTACGTTTCCCAGGGCATGCTGCCGAATAACTTCCCCGATTCCGGTTCGAGCCCGCAATACAACACGGTGGACGCAACGCTCTGGTATTTTCAGGCCCTTTGGGCGTATTACCTTGCGACGAAGGACTGCCAGACGGTTGCCGAGCTGTTTCCGGTGCTCAAAGAGATCGTGGGTTGGTACCGCCGCGGCACCCGGTTTAACATCCACGTCGACACCAGCGATGGACTCGTTTACGCGGGCCAAAAGGGCGTTCAACTCACCTGGATGGACGCCAAAGTCGGCGACTGGGTGGTCACGCCGCGGATCGGTAAGCCGGTCGAAGTGAATGCTCTCTGGTACAACGCCCTGCGGGTCCTCGGAAACTTCGCATCCCTGGTGAACGAAGATGGCGCTGAATTCGAGCATCTGGCCGAACAAACCTTGAAAGGGTTTCAGCGATTCTGGAACGCGGCAAGCGGCTGCTGTTTTGACGTGTTGGACGGCCCGGGTGGAAACGACGGTGCCTTGCGTCCTAACCAGATTTTTGCGGTGTGTCTGCCTTGGCGCTCCCTGAGCGCGCCGGAACTGCTGTCGGCCGAACAGCAGAAAGGAGTCTTGGACGCCTGCGCGGGCAAGCTGCTGACCCTGGTCGGCCTTCGATCGCTCGACCCGGCAAACCCGCAGTACCGCGGCGACTACGACGGCGATCGAGTTCAACGCGACGCGGCGTACCATCAGGGCACCGTCTGGGCATGGCTAAAAGGCCCGTTCATCGAAGCGCATCTGCGTATCCACGGCGACCCGGCCCACGCCGAGCACCTGCTCCAACCGATGGCTGACTCACTCGTGGCGGCCGGTATCGGCACCCTGAGCGAGATTTACGACGGGAATGCGCCGACACGACCCCGCGGCTGCATCGCGCAAGCCTGGAGCGTCGCGGAACTGTTACGCACCTGGACGTTGATCGAGGAAGAGAAAACCCGGCGGCCAGCTGACTATCCCCATTCTCAGGATAGTTAAGCCGGACTTTGCCCGGGAGGGGCAGTCCCGGAGGGAGGTTTGAGAGTAGCCCGGCACCGCGCCGGATTTTTCCGGACTGACGCGTTGCTCAAGGGTGGCTATTCCGCCTCCCGGGCCGGCAGTTGGCCGGGGTACGAAACGAAGCAGGCTTCCGGCATCGTCTGCCGGAAGCCTGCTGCTTACCAGTCTTTTTGGCCGGTACCCAGGATCTCACAAACTGGGTACCGCCCCGCACTTTACTGGCACCCGCCAGCAAGCGCCGCATTTTCGAAACAGCGCCGTGCATGCTACCAATTCGACCGGCACGCTCCAGCCGGGACCGGCAATCGATTTTTAGTGAGCTGAAACTTTTGGAGCCATTATAACCTGCCTTGAGGTTGCAGTGGCGATTCAAGGCGATTGGGTTTTTTCTCAAGTGCGCACGTTTATGGCCGATCAGCTCACTAGGGGAAAGTCGTCAGGGCTTTCATGGTGTGCAGGCTGATCGCTCGTACAGGATCAGCCTGTACCCGCCCCCCCGTGGGGTAGAATGGAATGGGGGTTGCCTCTCCCTTGCCCCGATCAGAACACATTGTCGGCGGTATTGAGCAGCCAGCCGCGAAGCGCGTGCCGTTGGCCGCCATCATGATGGCAGTCATTGTGGCGCGGAGGGGGGCTGACGGTAGCCCGGCACTTCCGTGCTTAGTCCTACTCCGTTAAAGATGGCCTTTTTGGAAACAAGGTTTATGGGTGTTATTATCGGTGTAGAATGAACCGCACTTTCACGCCCCGGCTTGAGCCTGCCGTGCTCGAGCGCCCGGAGGCGTACGCCGACCGTTTCCGCCCCACTTCAACCACCCCGGCCAAGCCCTCTGGGGCTTG
>JAFAUY010000058.1 GCA_019243005.1 Verrucomicrobiota bacterium
ATGGTCCCGGAAGGTTACGTCAGGACAGAATTCGATGAACCGCAAGGCAGAAGCGCCGATCGCAACAGCCGCGAGGTTCAGGCCCGGGATTCGCTCGGATCAAACCTCATTGACAGGGTCCCCCTCTCGGGGAGGCTCCCCGCCTTGGGTACGCATACGCTCGCGGGTTAGCGGTCCCTCGTTTTCCGCCCCTTCTAAAGGCTACGCCACCCCGCTACCCCAAAGCGCCCTGAGCTCTATGCAGCGACGCCAAGCACTTGCGTGCGCCTGCCCTTGGCGCGGCCGCATGCACCGGGCAAAGTGAGAACACCGAGTGCGGACCGGTCAGCGCCCCAACCCAAACAGGCCGGCAACAGGCACGCAGACGTCCGGAAAGGCAGCCACCCGGGCCACGGCGCCGGGACGAAGCGTCTGGGTATCCCGGTACCCGCGATCGACCTGGTCCGGGTCCCGATGAACGTGCAATTCGGTCCCGACGACATCGATGACCCAGGTTTCGCAGATCCCGGCACGGGCGTATGCCTCGAGCTTGGTCCCGAGATCGTAGGCGAGCGATGAAGTGGCGACTTCGACCAGCAGGAAAATGTCGTCCGGTTTAGGGTGGGCGTTGCGAAGCGCAGGACGGTAAAGAACAACGTCAGGTTGGGGTTCGCTACGGTCGTTCAGGAGGACAGGGTTTTGGACGCCGACGTTGTAGCGGCCCTGACGGGCATCGGTGAAAAACATGGCGAGCCAGTCGACGACACCCCGGTGTGGTCCGCTGATGGGCGCCATAACCACGAGGTCGCCGTCTAACAATTCGACGCGGTCATCTTCCCCAAGGACGCCGGCATCAACGAGCCGGTGGTAATCCTCCACCGTAAACCGGTAAGTTGAAAGGATTTGCATGGCATGCTGGTTGGCGGCCCAGGTGGGTTGGTCCAGGGAGACATTCTTTCGGAACGTATTCCCGGCGACGGTATAAGCGTAGAAGGTGCGGCGGTCGCAGGCAAGTCTGTCACGCGTGGGATTGAACTTGTCCGAACGCGCCGTCATGGCACCGCCTGCCGTACGCCGTCCCTGGTCAAGCCGCCGCCGAGTTCCGGGCCCGGTCTTCCGGGCCGGCCGCGCCCGCCTGGTACGCCCGGATGGAAAGCGAGCCGGGACGAGTCAGCACAAAGGCCCGCGCCGTCAACGTGATGGCGGCCAGGAGCAGGCCAGTCGCCAGCCCGATCCAGATGCCCGGGGCACCCCGCTTAAAATGAAACGCCGCGAGGGACGACAAGGGAATGGCGATGGCCCAGTAAAACAGGTATCCCAGCAGCATGGGCACGCGGACATCCGCCAGACCCCGAAGCACGCCCGCAGCGGTCACCTGCACGCCATCGGCCAGTTGAAATAAGGCGGCAATAAGAAGCAGGCGACCGGCCAGGGTGACGACTTCCGGGTCAGCGTTGAAGGCCAAAGCGATCGCGTACCGGCCGAATCCCAGCATCCCGGCGAAGACCAGCATAAGCGCGGCGGAAAAACCGATGCCGGTAAAACCGATCACGGGTACCCGCCGGAACGCGCGCCCGCCGACCGCGTGCCCGATTCGTACCGCGACGGCCTGGGAGACGCCCAGCGGGAACATGAACGTCAACGCGGCGCACGAGATGGCGATCTGGTGAGCCGCCAAGGCAATCGTGCCGATCCACCCCATCATGACGGCGCCGAAATTAAACGCGGCAACCTCTCCCAGGTACTGAAAAGCCACGGGCGCTCCGAGGCGTAGCAACCGGCCGAGCAAACCTCGATCCAGTCCGGCGGGCAGAAGCGTTCGCCAGCGTTCATCCGTTAGCGAACACGCGTACCACGTGGTGGCCGCAAACGTAAACCAGCGCGAAATCGCCGTTGCCCAACCCGAACCGACGAGCCCCAGCGCCGGAAATCCGAACCATCCGAACACCAGGGCCAGTGCCAGGATCAGGTTCAGCATCACCCCGCCGAACAGGAACCACATCGGCGCCAGAGGACGGTTCAGCGATTCGCAGAAAATCTTGGCTCCGAAGTACCCGGTGGCCGGCAGCAACGACCATCCCACTACCGACAGGTAAGGTTGAGCGGCTTCGAAAACGTCTGCGGGCGGCCGGAACCAGGCGCCGAGGAACGGCTGGGACGCGTTAATGGCAACGGCAAGGCCCGTTCCGAGCGCCGCCGAAAGCCAGAACGCGGCCCGCAGGATGCGCGGGCGCGCGTTGAGGTTGCCTGCCCCGTGCTCGCGGGATCCGACCACGCCGATCGACGTGAGCAGACCGATGCCGAAAACCATCAAGGTCGTCAGGGCGGTATTGGCGAAAGCCACTGCGGCCAGCGGGACGGCGCCCAGGCGTCCGACGATGACGCTGTCGGTCAACCCCATCAGCATCTGGCCGGCCTGACCGAAAATGATCGGCAAAGCCAGCAGGACGGTAGCCTTGATTTCGGCCCGCCAATGGACGTGAGAAACCATCGGCCACACCAAACAACAACGCGCGCGCTGCGCAAATCTGGCGGGTCCGGGAACGCCGCCAACAATGCCTGGACGGCTAGTCCTGCCTGGACGGCTGGTCCCGCCTGGACGGCTGGTCCTCCCCGCCTCCGGCGGTGGGATCCACCGAAGTTGATTTCTCGGGGAGCGATTCGATATTCCGGACGTGATGGCTGCAGCTGAAATCCAATTTAAACGCGGGAATGAGCGCCTCGTGAAGGTAACGGAGCGTGCGGCGGCCAAGCTCACGCAACTCCTGACCCGGCAGGGCAGGCCCCAGGGCGCTTTGCGGGTGGCAGTGATCGGAGGCGGCTGCTCAGGGTTGCAATACAAAATGGATCTGGTCGACGGGCCTGCCAACCGGGACATCCTGGTGGAGTCGAACCAGGTCCGCGTGGTGATTGACCCAAAGAGCGCCCTCTTTGTCAGCGGCTCACTGCTCGATTACAGCGACGATCTGCAACGCGGAGGCTTCAAGGTTACCAACCCTAACGCGGTGGCCCATTGCTCCTGCGGCGAGAGCTTTTCGGCATGACAGATTTTTTTGCCGTACTGCGGGTCCCGGCGCGTCCGTGGCTGGAGCCGGATGCCCTCAGAGACGTTTACCTCCGGTTAAGCGAGGCGCTGCACCGGCAGGCCGGGTCGCAGGATGAACTGGTGGCGCTGAACCGTGCTTTTCAGGTGTTGAACAATCCTGCAACCCGCGTGGAGCACCTGCTCAGCGTAACCGGTGCAGAACCGAACACACGCCAGATCGCCCCCGTGATGGGCGAGTTATTCGGCCGGGTCGCCGGTTGCCTCCAGGAAGCTGACCGCCTGCTCGGAGAAATTTCGGTGCAAAGCTCGGCGCTGGCGCGCGCGCTCCAGGTCCAGCGGGTCCACGCCTCGCAGGCAAATCTCGACCATCTCGCGCATGAACTCGCCGCGTACGAGGCCCGGCGTCTGGAAGCGTTGCGGGAATTGGATCAGGTCTGGCCGCGCCGTTCCGCGGATACCTGCGAAGCCTTGGCCCAGATCGCGGTGGACCTGACCTTTCTCCAAAAGTGGCAGGGACAAATTCGCGAACGTCGGTTACGCATGGATGAAGCCATCGGCTAGCCTGCCTCGCCCACAAATCCTTAGAGATTTGTGGGCGAGGCAGGCTCAGGCAGCGGAATTCTCCGGCTACGCCGGAAACTTCCGCTGCTTTTTGGAGAGGAGAGTTTAAAAACCGTTTATTTCGATTCATAGATTCAAAACCAGCTCTTAAACCGACGCGCAGCGTCCGTTTAAGAGCGTTCTCGCCCGCAATGAGCTCGTCGCTTCGGGCTGTGCGTGATCGATCGTTGCGGGCGAGGCTGACGCCCGCCCGTTTTTACCCCCCAGCCCGCTTGCTTGTTGCTATGGATGATATCGTCGGCATCGACCTCGGAACCACGAACTCGCTGATCGGCGTCATGGACTCCGGATTTCCGATCCTCATTGCGGATTCGGAAGGCCACCGGCTCATGCCCTCCGT
Organism: Verrucomicrobiota bacterium; assembly: GCA_019243005.1. Taxonomy (GTDB): domain Bacteria; phylum Verrucomicrobiota; class Verrucomicrobiia; order Chthoniobacterales; family JAFAMB01; genus JAFBAP01. The sequence goes on from JAFAUY010000058.1 coordinate 3,987, forward strand.
GGTTTACTTTCCGAAAGAAGCTGAGCCGGTCGTCGGCCGGCCGGCCGAGCGGATGCGGGCGGTGGCTCCGGAACAAACGGTCTATTCGGTGAAACGCCTGATGGGATACCGGCCGGGAGAATCCGAGAAAAATGATTTTTCCTACCCGGTCAAGCACACCGGCGGACGAACCGTGCTGGAGGTCAACGGCCGTACGCTCCGGCCGGAGGAGGTTTCGGCGCTGATCCTGCGCAAGCTGAGGGCCAATGCGGCCGCCGCGCTCGGCCGCGAAGTCGACCGGGCGGTAATCACGGTCCCGGCTTATTTCAATGACCTGCAACGGCAGGCCACCAAGCAGGCCGGCGAACTGGCCGGCTTGACGGTTGAACGGATCATTAATGAGCCGACTGCGGCCGCACTCGCTTACGGCCTGGACCGCCTGAGCGACAAGTCCAAAATCGCGGTGTACGATTTCGGCGGCGGCACGTTCGACATTTCGATCCTGGAACTGCATAACGGTGTTTTTCGGGTGCTGGCCACCAACGGCAACACCCGGCTCGGGGGAGACGACATCGATCGGGAACTGGTCCGGTTGTTGAAAGACCGGCTCACCGGCCGGTACCCCGAATTGCGCGCGGACCTCGAGGACGTCGTCTTTACGGCCCGCCTGCGTCAGATCGCGCACGACGCCAAACTCAGGTTATCCGAGGAAATGGCGGTTCAGATCGAGATTCCTTTTGTTTCCAAAGCCCAAAGCTTTTCGTACCTGCTGAGCCGTCAGGAACTGGAGGCCGTCGCGCGCCCGATCGTTCGGCGTACCCGGGCACATTGCCTGCGTTCACTCGATGACGCCAAGCTCGACGCGCACCAGCTCGATGAGGTGATCCTGGCCGGAGGGGTGACCCGCATGCCGGTCGTCCGGCAGTTTGTGGCCGAACTTTTCCAACGTCTCCCCAATATCGGCCAGAATCCTGACGAAGCCGTTGCGGTCGGCGCCACCATTCAGGCAGGGATGCTTTCGGGGCAGGTCCAGAACGTGGTCCTGCTGGACGTCACGCCCCTGTCGCTGGGCATCGAGACGTTTGGCGGCTTGATGAACGTGATCATCCCGCGGAATTCGACGATCCCCTGCAAGGCAGGTGAAATGTTCACCAATGCCGTTGCCAACCAGCGCTCCATGCAGATCAAGGTGCTCCAAGGGGAACGCGAACTGGCCAAGGATAACTGGCAACTCGGTTCCTTCGAGATCGAGTTCGATCCGGCGCCGAAAGGGACCGCCCGCGTCGGCGTGCAGTTCGAGATCGATGCAAATGGCATCCTGCATGTGCTGGCGCGGGATACCAAAAGCGGGCGGCAGAAGGAGGTCGATCTCAGCAGCGCGGTCGACGTTTCCGACGAGGCGGTGGAGAAGATGATCGCCGAGTCTCTCGACCAGGCGTTTGCGGATATGGCCGAGCGCGTCTGGACGGAGACCGTGCTGAAGAGCAACGAACTTTTGCCGGCCGTCCGGAGTGCATTGATGCTTGTCGGCCACCAATTGACGGCGGAGGAACGCGACCGCATCGCCGGCCTGGTGCGCGAGGTGGAATCGGCCCTGACCACGCACCATGTGCACCGCCTGAAGGCTGCCAACGAGGCCCTGGACAAGGGTACGCAGCACCTGGCCACGTTGCTGATCGACCGCGCGATGGCGGAAGCGGCCAAACGAAAGCGTTAAAAACCTCTCGGGAACCGCAGGATGAACGTGGCCCCCTGGCCGGGGCTGCTCTCGACGCTGACGCTGCCGCCAAGCAGCTGCATGGTGTGTTTGACGATTGACAGCCCCAGACCGGTGCCGCCGGCATCCCGCGAGCGGTCCTTGTGCACACGATAAAACCGTTCAAAGATGTGCGGTTGATCGCGCAACGGAATGCCCGGGCCATTATCCGAGATCCGGAGGACGACGTCCGAGCCGTCGAGTTCAGCCGCCAGGCAGAGGTGGAGTCCGGGTTTGAGGCCGTATTTGAGCGCGTTATCGATCAGGTTGGAAAGTGCCTGCTCGAGCCGCAAAGCGTCGGTGTCAAAGGACAGTCCCTCGGGGACCGAGACCGTAACCGCAACGCCGGCGCCGGCGATCACCGGCTCGAATCGCTCCAGCGCCCGCTCGCAGAACTCTCCGGCCGCGATCCTGGTGACGTGCAGCGGCAAACGCCCCGACTCAAGCTGGGACAGCAGCAACAGGTTTTCCAGTAACGCGTTCAGGCGTTTGGCGTGGCGGTACATCGTTTCCAGAAAGCGGCGGGTGGTTTCCGGGTCGACCTCAGCCTCAAGCAGCGTTTCCAGGTAGCCGGACAGGATCGATAGCGGGGTCCGCAGTTCATGGGAAACGTTGGCGACGAATTCTTTGCGGACGGCCTCAAGCGAACGGATTTGAGAAATGTCATGGAAAACCAGGAGGATGCCGTCAAACCCGCCTTCCTGGCCCGGCCGAAGCCCTACCGAGGTAACCTGAAAATGCCGGGTGGTGAACCGGTCCGCCTCGCGCAGTTCGATTTGCAGCTCCGCGGATTGCGCTGAACCGCTCTGCAAAGTCCGTTCGATGACCTGATAGAGGAAGTGGTTACGAAACACCTCCATGACGGTGCGCCCCACCGGCGGCCGTGGAAGCATGAACATGTCCTGGAGCCGCTGGTTCAGGAGACGGATCCGGAACTGCCGGTCGAGGATCATGACGCCTTCGACCATGCTCGACAGGATTGCGCGCAGGCTGAAGTCTTCCTCGGTGGCCTGCCGGCCGATTTCGCGGAGCCGGACTTCGAGCTGGTGGAGGTCTTGCAACGTGGCTCGAACCACGGGCAACCCGTCGGAAACTTCATTCACTTTCCCTTGCTGAAGCAGGTGCCGGACGTTACGCCGGATGCGCGACAGCTGGCCCCAGAGCCAAGCGGCAAGCCCGGCCGTCAGCAATTCCACCAACAGCCACGGCATCCACCCGGGCAGCAGAGTCACGGGCTCGCGACGGTTAAAAACCGGTACCCCTCGCCGCGCACCGTCACGATGCGGTTAGCGGCGGGACCGAGCTTCTCACGCAGCCGGCGCACGTGGGTATCGACGGTACGGGTATCGATGGCGTTCTCGTAGCGCCAGACATTATGGAGCAGCGTCTCGCGGCTCAGGGTCCGCCCGCGGCATTCAACCAACGCGGCCAGGAGCTTGAATTCCGTCGTCGTCAGGTCCAAACGCTTTCCACAGACCGTGATCTCGAAATTGCTCTTATTGAGGCGAAACTCATCGACGATGACCAAACCGGAATGCTGCGCGGCCTTGAGGCGGCGAAGCAGGTTCTGAGTTCGCAACACGATTTCCCGTGGGCTGAAAGGCTTGGTGATGTAATCGTCCACCCCGAGTTCGAGCCCGGCGATGCGATCCGCAGGCTCGGCTTTGGCGGTCAACATGAGCACGGGGATGGCGGCGGTTTCCTCCTGATGGCGTAAGATTCGCAGCACCTCGGTACCGCTCATTTGAGGCAGCATGACGTCCAGGATGATCGCATCAGGACGATGGAGACGTGCCATCTCCAAAGCGACGGGTCCGGCATCCGCGGTCAGGACCCCAAAACCGGCCCGGTGCAGGTGATACCTGACCAGATCGACCACGTCCAGCTCATCATCGACCACCAGAATGCTTTCGCGCATCTGTCCGCCATGGTAATGAAGGCTGGCAACGCCATCAAGCAACGCACAAAAAAAAGATCCGGGCTGCGCACGCCAAGGAGTAGAAGTCGAGAGAAATCGTGCGCAGACCCGAATCGCCTTAACCAGTAATTTCGACAGCGGGCGGCCAAGGTTCGTTCAAAGATATATTCATAATTTTCCGTTCCGAGTGCCGGTTTTTGCCCCGCCGGGACGTTTGAGAGTAGCCCGGCGCTGGAGTGCTGAGCTTTACGCACCTTTGGTCGAGGGCAGCGCGAGGAGAACCGTCTTTGCCCCGGGGGGGCAGTCCCGGACGATCGAGAGTAGCCAGGGACTGAAACGCTTGGTGTGAATTACACCGGTTTGCGCGTTGGTTGAGCCGGTTTTTGCCCCGGAGGGGCAGTCCCGGAGGGACGATCGAGAGTAGCCCGGCACTTCAGTGCCGGGTAGAGGTCTTTAAAAGGCGATCCGTCCCGTCGGGACGGTAGGAAAATGGGGAGGCCAGGCCAGGGGTGGAGTGGCGTTTTGAAGCCGTCCTGCCGAGTCCG
>JAFAUY010000184.1 GCA_019243005.1 Verrucomicrobiota bacterium
CGAACTTGACCGATGGCTGGCGGTACTCCGGATTCAGGCCCTGCAATTCGCCGGCAGCCACCACGACCGACGCGGTGATGTCGTCCTCCAGGGGAACTTTGCCGGCGGGATAAAAATCCTTGCGCAGCCCGAAGGTACGCCACGAGCCGTCCGGGTTGTAACCTACCCGCAAAAAGTTTGCCACGAGTTTGCGGTCGTTGCATTTCAACTCGTGCGCGGGGACACCGTTGATGACGTCGACGCTGAAATGCTCGCACCAGTTCTCGCCCCATTCGGGACGATAAAAACGCTTCACCACAAAGACGAGTTCCTTGATGTACTGAGGGATGGAGTCGAGCCAGGCCGAGTACTCGTCGGTATATTCGTCCGGGGCGGGTGTGAGCAGCTTGATCACCGAGCCCAGCGACCGCTCGGCGCTCAGGATCGGACGGCTCGTCGGCCGCTTGCGACCGGCACGAAATCGGCCGCCGTAGTTGCGGTCGATCAACTCTGCGACCCGGTCAAAGTCTTTGTGAAAATCCGCCACAAACACCGGCCCCTGGATGATCGCGTCATCGATCGGCTTGGAAATCTCCGATTTCCCCCCGCCCGACACGGTGCAGGGTTTATGACAAAGCGTGCCCTCGGCGACCGTGCCGATCAGGCGCCAGGCCCGGCGCCCGGGCGGTTTGACCATTTGCACCTTGTAACCGGAAGGCCGGACGTAGGTTCGGCCCGGTAACAATTTGATGGAGCGTTGGGCGCCCCCATGGGTCCACTTCACCGATTGCGCGTGCAGGTCGAAGCAGACATCCTGGCGCACGTAGATGATGTCCGGAAATCGCTTGTCGACGGCGAACCCTTCCGCACGCACGTCCATCAGTTCGCCGTAGAGCGACACCGTTTCCTCGAACGTGTGTGCGGAATGCGCCACGTGCAGGTCGCCGCTGAACTCCTCGCCCAAGTCATAGCTCGGAAACACCAGCGCGCCGCCCGCGTGCTCTTCCTCGCAAAGGCCAAGCAGGCTGGCCGAGTAGCTGATCTGCGTTTTAACCTCTTTTTTGCAATAACCGAAATAGTTGTCCGCAATGATCGTGACGATGACGCCACTCTCATCGCGGCAGGTCAGCTTGAAGGCGACCCCGTTATTGTAGCGCTCGGCCGGATCCCGCCAGCAGACGCCGTCACGCCGTTGGCGCTCGGTCGCCCCGTCCCAGGGCGGTAATCCCAGGTCTTTCTTCCGGACCTGGGTCAAGTGCGGCGCGAGAATGACGCACCCGGAATGGCCGGTCCAATGCTCCGGGTCCAGACCTGCATCGTTCTCCGGCAGGAACGGGTCCCCGCCGTTTCCGAAAATGCTCTCAACGAAATCAAGGTTGCTGACCAGACCGCCCGGAACAAAAAAGCGGGTTTCCATCGTTTTTTCGGTGGTGACTCCCGGCACGCCAGGACAAACGAGCGGCCGCAACAGCAACGACACGAAGCATTCCGCCTGCTGCTGCTGCGCCGAGGTAAATGGAAGCCTCAACATCGCCGCCGGAGGGGCCAGGGCAAGTTGAAGCAGCCGGCCGAAGGCGCGTTTCGGTACGCTGACCTTATCGTCCGGCACCGGCAGACCACCTTCGGCGATGTGGAAAGTCCCCTGCGTCGTCCGCCGGTCGCTCCTGGGGTTATGCAGCACCCCTTGGGCCAGACGATACGAATGCAACATGTCCGACTTGAATTCGTCGCTGCCCGGGGCCAGGGAGAGCGCCCGGGCCAGCCCGGGCCGATCCAGCACGAAGGTGCGCGACGGCAGCTTCGCCAGCGGCGCATCCTGCAGGTAATCGTACAGGAAGGATTGGATGCGGTTGTCTACCGGCGGCAGATAGTTGGCCAGGAGCCTGTGCACCTCGCGCTGGTGCGCCAGCAGGGCAGCCATTTCCTCGAACTCGGCACCGTCGCCGGTATCGACCGTTGGGCACCCGAGGGCCGCCAACTTCAGGTTGATGTATTGGAGCAGTTTCCGGTCCGGGAGATTCAGCGTCTGGCTCATAGGTGCAAGGCGGGCATCAAGGCCATGCAGCATGCGCAATGCCTCACACGGCGGCCGCAGCGATTTCGCGGGCACGGCGGCAGAGGTTCACACGGCGGGCACGCCGGGAAGACAGAATCATCCGCAGAAGACGCAGAGAACGCAGAAAACGATCCACCAGCCCGGTACTTGACGGGGCCCTCCGGCTCTCATGATGCCGCTCCGAACTCCAAACTTCGTTCCGCCGTGGCGCCGTGTGATGTCTTCTTCTTCCGCCGTGCCCGCCACCCGCACCCGTTACCAGTTACGCGTTACCCGTCACCCGTTACTGGTTAAAGGTCACCAATCCTGGTGAAAAAGCGACCATGTTTGCACAAGCCGGGCCACGAACACGACCGCGGGATCGGTACCGGTGCAAACCGCATCGCGGGCCTCCGGGGAATAATCCCGGCGAGAAAAAAAAACTGCGCGAGCGGCATCGGCCGGAATGGAAGCTGCTAAAGCCTCCTATTCTGACAGCTCAGGAGGCGTTTATGAGTCATCACACAGGGATTTCACTCGGGCACGGAAGCCGTCAAAAAAACCAATGTTCACCGCAGACCATCCGGCACCCGTGACTCACAGGCGTGAGAGTAAATATACCACTTGGCTCGTGGCGCCAACCAACGGCGAAACCAATCCAATCCGCGTATGGATACCCTCCTGATGGATCAGTCCTTTAGTCCTGAACAGAAGGAATACCTGCAGGGGTACTTTGCCGGCCTGGCGTTCCGGAGGCCTTTTGTCAGCCA
>JAFAUY010000216.1 GCA_019243005.1 Verrucomicrobiota bacterium
TTCTGGGCGCGCTGGTACCAGGCCGCCGTCGAGCACCTTCCTGACCTGCAGCGATTCACCCCGGACGAATTGGTGCGAGGGGTCAAGCGGGTCGCCCCTTCGTTTATCCGGGTTGAAGCCGACGAAGTTACCTACGATCTGCACATCCTTCTCCGGTTCGACATCGAGCTTGCACTCATTGAACAGCGCCTCGCCGTCGAAGACCTGCCGCCGGCGTGGAACGAACGTTTCGAGCAACTCTTCGGGTTGCAGGTGCCGAACGATCGCCTTGGGGTACTGCAGGATATTCACTGGAGCCTGGGCGCACTGGGATACTTCCCCACCTACTCGCTCGGCAACCTTAATGCCGCCCAATTTATGGCGGCGGCTGAACGCAGCATCCCGGATCTGCCGCAGCAGCTCGCCGGCGGCGAGTACGGCCAGCTGCTCGCTTGGCTGCGCCGGAACGTGCACCAGCATGGCCAAAGGTTCGAGACCCCGCATTTGATGGTTCAAGCCACCGGCGAACCCACGCAGGCACGTTACCGCATCGACTATCTCCGGAAAAAATATGCCTGAGAAGGTGTGTGGGAACCAGGCGCGACCGATTTCATGAACTTGGATTTCCCACACACCTTCTTAGTTGTTGACCTTGCCGAACTGACGTATCCTCCCGCCGCGTGTATCGGGCTGCCGGAGTTGCGACTACCTTTTCCCCTCGTTTTCTTGCAGTCCTTGCAGAAGCACGTCGGGTGAGCAAACTCTTCGCCGCACCACTTCATTTAATCCACGCCGCCGAGGAGACGGCCGATAAAAACGAGCGCTTCCACGAAGCCCTGGCCCGGCTCCGCCTGGAGGTGAACACCCCGATCTACTACCGTACGGGAGATCCCGTCGAGGCGATCCTGACCGTTCAGAAAGAGATCGGCATCGAGGTGCTGATCGCCGGCGCCCTCGAACGCGAAACCGTGCATCGAAACTTTACGGGAAACGTCGCTCGCGAACTGATGCGACGGACCTGCGCCGACCTTTTCCTGTTCGTTGAACCGCATGAAGATCCCGGCAACATCCGCCACATTTTCATGGCGGCGCCGGACTTCTCGCCGTCAACGCGTTCGGTTTTCCGCCGAGCCGTCGAATTCGGAGAGAGAGCCGGCGCGGAAATGCTGACGGTGGTCCACGTGCAAACGCCTTTCTCCGAAGCGAAAGGTAAAGCGCTGCGGACCGAAGCACCCCGCCCCGAAGAAAACGTGCAATCGCTCCTGGCGGAAACGCCGGCGAGCGGTTTGCAGTTCGATTACCACCTGGTCCGCGGAATTACCGGTTTCACGGCATTCGAATTCATCCAGGGCGCCGGTGCGGACCTCCTGGTCATGCCTTCAGAGATTCAACCCGGCGGCAGCCCCGCTTTCGCGCCGGTCTTGGACTGGGTGATTCAGGTGATTCCGGCCAACCTGTGGGTCGTCCGGCAACCGGCGGGCTGTTAATGCCGGCTGCCGGGACCGTTCCGAAGGGACCGGCGGAAACCCCACGCTGCACCCGCAGCGGCGCGGCGTGAAGGTAAAATTCCCCCACCCTTAAGCTGCTTGAGCCTGATGCTGCAGGATCTGCCGCAGGACGAACGGCAGAATGCCGCCGTGGCGATAATATTCTACTTCGATGGGTGTATCGATGCGCAGGATCAACGGCACTTCCTGTTCGCGGCCGTCTTCGTAACGCACCTTCAGGGTCACCTGCTGCCTGGGCGTCAATTCGCCCGTCAGACCGGACAGGCTGAACGTTTCCGACCCCTTAAGGCCAAGCGTCTGCGAGGAGGTGCCCTCCTGGAACTGCAGCGGCAACACCCCCATGCCGACCAGGTTGGAACGGTGGATCCGCTCGAAACTCGCGGCGATCACCGCTTTTACCCCCAGCAGACGGGTGCCCTTGGCCGCCCAATCGCGACTCGAGCCGGTACCGTACTCATGCCCGGCGATGGCGACCAGCGGCACCTTTTCGCGAGCGTAGCGCACGGAAGCGTCATAAATGGAGAGCTGCTCCTTGGAGGGGTAATGAACCGTTACGCCCCCTTCAACTCCCGGCACCATTAGGTTCTTGATGCGCACGTTGGCGAACGTCCCGCGCGTCATCACGCGGTCGTTACCGCGCCGGCTCCCGTAGCTGTTAAAGTCGATCGGCTTCACCCCGCGGGAAATAAGGTATTGGCCCGCCGGAGATGATGGTTTGATCGCCCCTGCCGGTGAAATATGATCCGTCGTTACCGAATCTCCAAAGATGCCCAGCGGGCGCGCATCGATGATGTCTTCCAGGGGGCTGGGCTCCAGCGAGAAATCCGCGAAGAAAGGAGGCTCCTGGATGTAGTCGCTCTGTTCGTCCCACTGGTAGACCTCACCGATCGTCGAAGGAATCTCGTTCCACTTCGGATTTTGCCTCTCGAAATTGGTATACAGCTCCCGGAATACCTCCGGTTTCAAGGCTGCCCCCATCGCGCTCCGGATTTCCTCCAGCGACGGCCAGATTTCCTTTAGATAGACGTCCTTGCCGTCCTTGCCCTTTCCGAGCGGCTCCGAGCTGAGGTCAATGTCCACGGTGCCGGCGAGCGCAAAAGCGACGACCAGCGGAGGTGACATCAGGAAGTTGGCGCGGATATTTTGGTGCACCCGGGCTTCGAAATTGCGATTGCCCGAGAGGACGCTGGCGGCAACGATGTCATTCTTCGTGACGGCTTCTTCCAGGGCGGGATGAAGCGGGCCCGAATTGCCGATGCACGTGGTGCACCCGTAACCCACAATGTTAAAGCCAAGTTGATCGAGGTAC
>JAFAUY010000107.1 GCA_019243005.1 Verrucomicrobiota bacterium
GCCCCGCCTTGCGGAACGTCTTTCGAGATGGTCCAATCCTGGAGGAATTTCGCCCGGTAATGGTAGATTTGCCCGAGTTTACCCGCCTCGATGATGTGCTTGGCGAAGGTCACCGCCGGAATCCGGCGGTAATTGTACCAGACCATCGTGCGTACACCCGCTTTACGGGCGCGCTCAACCATTTGCGTCGCCTCGGCCAGGTTGCGTGCGAGCGGCTTTTCGCAGAGAACCATTTTACCGGCGTCCGCCGCGGCCATCGCGATCTCGGCGTGAGCATCGTTCGGGGTCACGATGTCGACGAGGTCAATTTCCGGATTGTCGACCGCCTTGCGCCAGTCGGTTTCAAATTTCCGGTAACCCCACTTACGAGCAAACTGGCTCACCTTCTCTTCATTCCGGCCCACGACCGTGTCGAGGACCGGCCGGTAGGACAGGTCGAAAAACTGGTTTACGGAAAGGTAGGCGTTCGAATGCGCCCGGCCCATAAACCCGTAACCGATCAAAGCCACACGCAACGGTTTCATGTCGCAAACTCCCGGTTAAGCGCTGGTTTGGGCGACCGCGCCCCGGTTCGCCGCCGCCGCCTCCTCGGCCTCCCAGCCGTGGGCAGCCTGCACCGCCTGCATCACCCGAAGGACCGAGACCCAGGTTTCCGGCTTCAGCATCACCGCATTCGGAAACATACAACCGTCCCAGCAAATGTGCTGGAAGGCTTTCGTCAGTTCGCCGTTATCGTTCCGGAGCCAGTGACCGGCATCGCGGACGATGTCCAGTTTGCCGTTCGGGTCGTCCGGCAGGCAATGCCGTCCGGTTTTGTCATGCGTACCGGCGCCTTTGACCGTGGCATCGTTTTGCGCGACGTGAAAGTCGACGGTCCACGGCCGGAGCGCGCGCGTCATCGTTCGAAGGGCCTCCTCCAGCGATGCTCGATCGTGCCAGTCATAGCCGGGCGGCAGCAGGCGATCCTCCTCCGCATTGTACCCGAGGGTGTAGAGCAACGTGTGGGCCATATCGGCCTGGAAACCGAGCTGGTCCGGACGATCAACCTGCTCAAGCAGCTGCACGGCTTTTTTCCAGCCATGAATGCCGCCCCAACAAATTTCGCCCTCAGCCGCTAATTTCTCGCCGTACCCGGCGGCGATCGCGCATGCCTCACGGAATGTCTCTACCAGCTTGCGGGTCGCATCGGGATCGGCCGCCCAGGTGGCCGGGTCGGTGGCGGTATCGACGCGCACCACCCCGTACGGCCGGATCCCGAGGGCACGCAGCCGCTGGCCGAACGCACAGGTTTTTCGAACCTGGGTCAGGAACCGTTGCCGTTCCTCCGGTGAACCCATCGCGGAGCCTCCGCCGGTCGGCGGCCAAACCGGTGCAACCAATGAGCCTGCCACCAGCGATCGCTCGGCCAGCTTGTGCGCCAGTCTGGCGATGTCGTCACTGCCTGAATCAATGCTGATGTGCGGGTCGGCCACAAACAGGTCAACGCCGTCAAACCGGCGGCCGCCGACCTCCGCTTGCGCGGTCAGATCGAGCATGGTGTCCAGATCGATGAAAGGCTCGGAGCCGGGACCTTTGCCGACCAGCCCCGGCCACATGGCGTTGTGTAATTTAGGAAATTTCATTCTAGGGGGGTTATATATTTTTTAAGTGGACGAGAAGCCCCCGGCTTCAGCCGCGGGGAATGTCAATTCAAGGGATAGTGAAATACCGGCCGGGCCAACCCCGATCAGCCGGCCCGTTGCTTCAACTCGGGTGCATCCGGGTTCGCGTCGGGTCCGAAGTAGCGCAGCATCACCAGATCTTCAGTTTCACTCGTGTTCTCAACCACGACGCCGTCTTTTGCCGCAGGCTCCGAACAGAAAACCTCGTCTTCAGTCAGTTCGCCGAACCGGATCATCTTCGGCGAGTTCAGCGCCAGTCGATTCATCCGGCCGCGTCCCTGCACGACGGTAAGCCCATAGGCGCCGTTGTCCCGGATGGTGCATTTTACGCCCGGCTGCACGGTCAGTTCCTTCGCCGAGAAGGGCTGCTCGCCGTTAATCTTGCCGTACACGATCCAGCGATCCACATAGCCTTCCGGTTCCGTATCGGCGACAGGAATCGGTTCGAGGTAATGGTTCTCTTTGAAATAGGGATCTACGTTCGCTTCCCAATCGAGTTCGCTGATGATGAAATCAAGGTCAAAGTGCCTCTCCGGCGGGATGTCTTTAACCAAAAGCGCGCGGGAAACCTCGCGCCCTTCCACCAACGATTGCCACATCGAAAAGACGTCAGAACCCCACTGAGGCTCGTACGTGCAGAGCGAACCCGGCGCGTGGAGGAGACCCGGGCCGATCAGCCAGCCGGAGCCGGGTTTGAGACGGTACGCTTTAGATAAGTCCAGGATGCCGTTGTCGCCCCGATTCCAGTTCTCGAGGCAACGCTTGACCTGCGCCTTCGTGGTGCCGGGCTCAAGCCCCATAAACGTGTAGGGGAAATTGTTCCCGACCGTGTTGTGCTGCGGAGGAAAATAGTAGCTTTCCGGTTTGCCTTCCTGGCCCACCAGCCTGGCGTGCGCATTGGACTGGTGCATGTGGTGCGGAATCGGCCCCATGTTATCGAAGAACTTGGAGTAAACCGGCCATTTTTGGTACTTTGACCAGATCGGTTCGCCGACGAGTGCAGCGCCCAGTTCGGCCACAGCCTGCGCCAGGGTGAACCGCTTGTCTTCGAAGACCACGTAACTCAACCCTTCATCCGGGGTGCGGTTTTCGTTGGCTGCGGGGGTGGTGCTGGCAAACCAGCGCTCGTCGATGCCGCCTCGGTCCAGCCCGTAAGCATACAGGTCGTCGGGATGCAGCTTCAAACGGCGCCCGGGCTGAACGAAAACCCGGGGAACCCAGCAGGGAGCCAGACGCAACAAACCGCCGCTTTGGGCCAGTGCCGCGTCCGCCAGGCTTTTGACGCGGGTATCGGTGGTTGAGAGGGAAGCAATGGTTCTCATGGGGGGAACGATTTATACGGATTGCGGATCAATGGGGTGCTCGTTGCTTAGAATCGAAGCTATCCCCTTGATCCGCAATCCGTATTAATCGTCACGTCGCCTTTGCTAAAAGTAAAAGGCTCGTGGAACGAAGGTAAGATTTGCGATAAACAAGCGCACCGTCAACTTCCCCAGATCTGCTCCGCGATTTGCAGGGCGGCGTCGTAGGTGCGGTGTTCTCCGCCGCGCGAGAGTTCTTCGCGCACCACACTTTCCAGAGAAGTACCCCCCGCGGGCGAGAGCTGCCTGACCTCGGGATGATCCGAAAGCGAACTCACCAGGAAATCACCTTTCCACACCAGCTGGAAGTAGGAAGAATCCGCGGCCTGAACCTGTACCCGGCTCACCCAAGGCCCCGGAAGCGCCGACAACTCGATTTCAATGTTCCCGGACTGTTCCGCAGCCGTGAACGTGTACCGGTCGCCCGAGCTTTCGCGAAGGCTCCAGCCGAGTTGCCGGGCCAGCCAGGCCATCAGCAGAACGGCGGCGGTCCAGTACTCGGGGTCATAGGTGATGGTAACCTTCTCGACGTTGCTGAGTTTTTCCCAGGCCCACGGGTGATCGAAGCTCAGGGCCAACGCCACGCGCAAGTAGAAAAGCCGACGCCAGTTCAGATCACAAAGGACCAGCCGCGACCGGCGCGCCCGGATGGCTTGGCGCAAAGTCTGCATTTGCGTCGCCGGTTCGCGCCAGCTCTGGCTGTCGAAAAACAGGCGGTCAACCCAGGTCCAGAGTTGGGACGGCGCCTGTGCCGGAAATTGGCCCTGCCACCAAAGGTAGAGCGGCAGGTCCGAGTCAAGGTTTGAAAACAGGATGCTCTGGATCGTCGCCTGATCGACCCCTTCAAGCAGGAAGGCGATCTGCTCGGAACAAACCTGCTTCGACCCGGCCCGGCTGACGTGGCAATGGGCGCTGATCCACGCCTGCACCCGCCGGTGGGATGAGGCGGGGTTAGCGGCGAGCAGAATCACGCGACAGGCGTTGTCCTGGGTAACGCCGGACATCAGGCGCGAATTAAAACTGAGGGCGTCCGGTGCTTCACTGTAAACCGCAAAGTTGACGAGCGAAGCCTTCGTCAGCACCTCGCCTTCCTGTTCAAAGATTTGCTTGAGGCCGCGGTTTATTCGGGCGATGTCGACCGGCATTCCGCGCGCGAGGTCTTCAAGGGGCATAGGAAAAGCAGTTTGGGGGTTTGGAATTCGGGGTTCGGAGCGGCAGAAACGCCACGAATGCCACAAGCCGAAAAATGCCACAAATGAAGGAGGGCACCGCTGCCCGGCCATTCCCGGGACCTGCCAATCTGCGTGATCTGTAGATCCGTTTCTGCGTTGTCTGCGTGTTCTGCGGATCCGCCGCCCTCTGCGGGTGTTCCGTGGTGGCAGCACGTAAGGGTGTGCGGCGGATAATCGTCTTTTCTGTGGAGATCCGCCGTGGTTCGCGATGTGACGTTATAAATCTGTGTCAATCTGTGTAATCTGTGGATCTCTTTTCTTTCCTTTTCTGTGGATGGGATCAGAGCCTGCGCCAGGCACGGCCGTCGGCTTCGATTAATTGGTCGGCTTCCATCGGACCCCAGCTGCCGGCAGGATAAAATGCCAGGGGCGGCTGTTTCTCTTTCTGGCCATGCCAGGCCTCTTCGATGTCGTCAATGAATCGCCAGGCCTCCTCGACCTCGTCACGTCGCGCGAAAAGGGTGGCATCGCCCAACATGGCATCGAGCAGGAGACGTTCATAGGCTTCCGGACTGGCTTTGCCAAAGGAGGTGCCGTAACTGAAATCCATTTTTACCGGTTGAATGCGTACACTGGCGCCGGGCACTTTGCTTTGCATACGCAGCGAGACGCCCTCGTCGGGTTGGATCCGGATCACCAGGACATTCTGGCTGCCGTCACGGAGGCCTTCCTGGTCCCGATTGAACAAGACGGCCGGTGCATTTTTAAAATGGACGCCGATTTCGGTCGCGGCTTTCGGAAGGCGTTTGCCGACGCGCACGTAGAACGGCACGTCCGCCCACCGCCAGTTGTCGACCAGGATGCGCAAGGCTGCGTAGGTTTCCGTTTGCGACTCCGGCTTCACGTTTTTTTCGTCACGATAGCCCACCACCGGCTGGCCATTGATCGAACCGGCAGAGTATTGGCCCCGTACCACGTGCCTGCCCACCTCGGTGCCGCGGATTCGCCGGAGGGACCGGAGCACTTTGACCTTTTCATCACGAACGGCATCGGCACTGAGGTCGGTCGGCGGTTCCATCGCGATCAGGCAGAGCAATTGCAGCAAATGGTTTTGAACCATGTCGCGCAAAGCACCGGCGCCTTCGTAATAGCCGGCCCGATTCTCCACCCCCAGTTGTTCGCCCGCGGTGATCTGCACGTGGTCGATGTAACGATGGTTCCAGAGGTGCTCAAAAAGGGCATTGGCGAACCGCAGCACCATGATGTTCTGGGCGGTTTCCTTCCCCAGGTAATGGTCGATGCGAAAGGTCGCCGCCTCGTCGAAAGAACTATGGACGACCGCGTTGAGGTGCTGGGCGGTGGCCAGGTCCGTGCCGAAC
>JAFAUY010000270.1 GCA_019243005.1 Verrucomicrobiota bacterium
ATCGAGCCTTTTCAAAGGATGGAGCGCCTTTCCTCCTCGTCGCGCGATCCCGTCAAGGTTCGCCCCTTGACGCCTTTCACCGGCTGGGAGGCCCTTGACGGTCTTCCCGCCGCAGCCCCAGGGCCTTCAGGCGTGAAGTCAGCCTCGTCGGTTTCATGCCCAGCAATGCCGCGGCGCCCCGCGGTCCGGCAATCTTACCGTGGGTCTGACGCAGGGCCGCCGCGAGGCTCTCGCGTTCGCGCGCCTTCAGCTCTGGCCGCGTCAAAATGGGCGCGCTTGGGGAGGAAAACGCTTGCAACCCGCCCCGCCCGGCCGGGCCCTGCGCAAGGGTCTTTTTCGGCCGCTCCAACTCGAAACGCAACGTGGAAAGCGAGATTTCAAGATATTTTGCGAGGTTTCGTTACCCGGCCTGAAATCACCCGTGCGCGCAACTCGTTCGCAAATAGCCAATTGAAGGAAAACCCAAGGACCTGGCACGCCTTGTGCCCTTCACCGTTCAAGCCAAGGCTCACGAAGCTAGGCCGCGCCTCGCGACGAGCGGCGAACCCTGTAAAAAGAAGCGCGTTTAATCGGAGGCAACGACCCCATGGAACCCGAAAAACCCGAACCCCAACTTTCCGCCCAAGAACGGCTGGCCAGGGACGCCCAGAGGGAGGCGGCCCTCCTGCGCAACATCCTGTGGTTTACGCTCTGGACGCTGGTGGCCCTGATCCCCACCATGCTCCTGCTGCTGGTGGAGATGTCCACGCTGTGGCGCGTGATTACCGGCATCCTCTGCGCCCTGTTTTGGTTACTGACCTTGCGCGGCATGTTCCGGCTTACCGGCTTGCTGGACGCGGGGAGCCGTCCGATTTCGCTCAACCCGTTTCATGCCGGAAAAGAGGCGGACAAGGACGAGAAAAGGCGGTAAGGGGATCTAAGGGGTTGCCCTTTCAGCGGCGCGGTCAACTACGCGGGTAGCCCTCGTTCGGCAACTGGCCTCAGGAAGTTGCAGGGACACGCTCAAAGGCGAGAAAAATGGCTTTGGAAGGTGTGTGCGAGCCGAGGGTGGTGAACTCCATGAACGTCGATGGTTGGCCTTGCGGGCTCGGGAAGTCGGACGCGGAGTTGATGAAGCAGCTGGTCGAGGGTAACGCCAAGGCGATGGAGGAGATCTATGCCCGGTATAAAGCATCGCTGCGGTCGGTCATCTTGAGCGTTAGCGGTTCGAAATACTGGTTTCGCGCATCAAAGTTCAAGGGGCGTATTTATCATTTGAACAGGGAATGGCCACCGACTTGAGAAAACCGTCAAGCCAGAGCTGAAACCGAAACCTTGAATTGGCTCCATGCCCGAACCAATAGATGGCCGCCTAATCGATCCTATCGAGGGCTATCCGGGCCGGTAGTCGAGCACTATAGTTCGATCCGGAACCAATCTTTGGCCACGAGCCAAAATCGGAACTTGATCATGACCGCGCTGAGCGGTGACCGCAGACGTCTTCAATACCGTAAGCTTCTTATAGACCGCCGCTTTGTGAAATGAATTGTCTCCCGTATGCAAACCTCCGGCCAGCCCCGGCCAAACCAACCCGTCGCCGAGTCCTGGGCGATTGCCTGCATGGGTGGCGGCTTCAAGGGCGTTTTTGTCCATGGATTCCTCCATGCGCTCGAAGCGCGGAGCCTACGCGCACCTCGCCCTGGAACTGGTTCGGGACGGCGGAAGGCGAAAACCGCCCGCTGACCAGGGATAACCTCGATGAAGTTGCCTACGCAAGCAACCGGATGCTCCACACCGGGCCCTTACCGGGCACGATTGGGGGCCAGCCATACATCGATGCCAGTTACACGTGCCTCTGTCCTGGCCTCGAACTGGCCGAACGGGGTTATCGGGACGTCGTCGTCATCGGTACCGAGCTCGGGCCGGTACGTCCGCACCTGTTTACGGGCGTACCGCTTCCATCGGTTTGGAAGAACGCACGGCTTCACTTTGCGCAGCCCCCGTGTGATTTGGCGGAGCTGGGAGTGAATTACACGTCAGCCACTCCCGCACCAAACCCGGGTAAACCATCTCTTTGACCTGGAATTGGTATGAGAGGGCGTGTGGGAGGTCCAGGCTGACCAAGTTCACCGCCCTCGGTCCCACACATCCTCTGAAGCCTTCTCGCTGGCCCTGGCCAACCGCCGACTCGGGAGGCGGAACACCCAACCCCAGAGGATTGAACTCGCCACGCCGGTGGAACCTTTTCCCCTCCGAAACGAAAGCCCATGATTCACGCATAAAAAAATAGGCTTCGTTATTCCTGCAGTTTTGGATGGGCTTGAGCGAGCAACCACCTCTGTCGTTACCCGAAAGGGTTATCGCCACGGCAGGATTCTTGCACAACGTTCGCACGCCTGTGAGGCGGCTTCTTAGTGACTATGGCGCAAGTAAAATTCGTCAAACCCGCGGGAAAACAACTCAGCGGCCCTACTTCCACGATCTCCAGAACGATCCAGCAGATGCCTGGGGGCGGCGTGTTTG
The DNA here is from genome assembly GCA_019243005.1 of Verrucomicrobiota bacterium. Classification (GTDB taxonomy): domain Bacteria; phylum Verrucomicrobiota; class Verrucomicrobiia; order Chthoniobacterales; family JAFAMB01; genus JAFBAP01. The sequence goes on from JAFAUY010000270.1 coordinate 2,503, forward strand.
TGGTCGGCGTACTCGGTGCGGACACTAACGGAAAACTCACGGTTGGTCCAAATGATCCCAGTATCGCTTCCATCGAGACCATCGGCCAGGACTCCGCTTCTAAGATACGCTGGTTTCAACTCACGAGCAAACGAACCGGCAACGTAATGGTAGAAGCCCGGGGGGCCGACAGTTCCGTTTTGGACTATTTTCAATTGGTGATAAAGAATCTGCCGTCCGTTCGCCTGCCATCGGCATCGAGCGCCATGGAATTTGAATTTGAGCCGGACGATCCGACTAAACCCGGCCAGATCAACATGAGGGTATACACGCCGCTCAATGAACCCGATTACGTTGAGAACCGGCTTACCGCGGTAGGTTACGGTATTTATCTTTTCGGCTGCCATCTATACTGCACTGAGCTCTCAATGCCGGTATTCCTGCCGGATTCCGACATCGACTTTACGGTCGCGAAGGCAGTGAGCATTGACAGCACGATCTATGCGGACCGCGCTTCAGCGGACGCCGCCCTCCAAGCTGCCCCGCCAGCGCCCAGTGGCGTGACCCAATATGCCTTTTATCGCGGCGCCGGCGGGGCACTGATTGTGCCAACCATTTTCTCGCCGGCAACCACGCCCCGAACCATTCAGACCCTTCTGACGGCCCGCGCCCTCCTTGCTGACGAGGTTCAGAAGGAGCTGACCATCCTTGCACTAACGATGGTGGGCGGTCTGGTGTTGAAAACTATTTTGACCCGTTTGGTCCGTGTCGGTTCGAAAACCGCCGAGCCCCCCGTTGGTGAGCCCCCTCCGCTGCGGATTAATCCTGTACTGAACCGGCTTCAGAATACTGCAAAGAATTTACTGAACCAGAATGTCACCCGTTCGGCTGAAGTGCTTACCGAGCCCAAGGTCTTCAGGCATACGCTGACCGGGGATATTCCCCCGGTCAACTATGCTCGGATCGAACATGAAGGTGCGTTACGGCTTTCAACAGGCGCGAAGGCACACTACGGCGAGGGGGTTTACGCATGGCTGCCGGGACAAGGCCAGGTTGGAACCTACATCGATATTCAGGTGCCGGCGGGAACCGGCGTAGAGACTTTGAAGGTTAACCGTCAGACCTTCGTCCGCATGGTCCCTCCTGACGGCAATACCTTGTCGGTGAAAATAGCCGGAACCAACCTGCCACAATCCCAGATTGACATGGGCCGGAAGCTTTTCAGGCCCTAAAGTTGGAAGGCGATAGATTCTGCAGGGTCACTCGATAACGTTTGGTGGGAATTAGCCAAACCCGCGCGCGTGAGGGCCGAGGCCGAGGCACGGGCGAATGGCCGGTCAAGACGCAAAAGCTCGTTCCCCTCGCCCCCGAGCGAGGACGCCGCGTCAAGGGATCCGAGCATTAAATGGCGAGGGCAAAGGCCTCGCGGCTTTAAGGTGCAGGCTCTCCTTGCGCTCCAGCCGACGGCCGGGGCAACCGGCGCTCCCCTATCCCATCGTGCGCCCGGTCCTCCAGGACGATTCGACGCGGCCCGGCTCCCCGCCGACAAAGGGAGGCGGAACGCCTGACCCCAGAGCTCTGAACTCGGCGCGAGGGCGAACCTCTTTTCCCAAAAGTTCAGGGATGCCGCACGGAGCCGACCATGGTTGAAGGGATAGGCCGATTCCGGAAACGCATTGCCTCAGGAGGCCATCAGGGTTAGAATGGCTTCCCCTAGGACAGGGTTTAACCGACCCCTCTCCGCGACCTTGAGGAAGGACCTATCTCTTACCAGATCCTTGATTGCATCACTGGAAGCGGGGGACTTTTTTAGCACGAAGTGCCCAACTTGGAAAAAAGACGCTCCTCAGCCGGCAAGGAAATGCTCCTATGAAACCGCCCAAACCGCAATTCGAATTGGCTTGAGTCTTCGGTGATGGCACGCACGAATCAGCCAACATAGTCCCAATCAGCGATCTGCCACTTGTGATGATCCTGAACATAAGAATGCCAACATATATCCTGGCTAGCATCCATGGGGTAACTATTTGGTTCCTGTTAACGGTATGGTCTCATTATGCATGGCATCCTATTGCGCTCTTCAACGCGCTGACCCTTTTGTTTCTTGCGCCCTGCAAGGCAGCTCTGTCAGGACAAAATACCGCCGCCGCAGCCGTTACCCTCAATCCTCCTGCCGCCGGAGCAACTCAGCTATCCGGCAATGCGTATGGCATCGACCCAAACACGACCAAGGTTGTCATTTACGCGCTTACAAATCAATGGTATGTGCAACCCCGGGTCGATGCACCTTTCACCGATATCTCTACCAACGGGTCATGGGAAAGCTCCACTAATGCGTGGAGTAGCCTTATAGTTTTGTTGGTTAATCCTGATAACTATACGCCGGCGGCTACAGAGATCACAAACCCGGCACTCGATCCGGGCGTTTTAGCCTGGACGATCTACCCATCGCAACCGATTAGTGTTGACTTCAGCGGATACACGTGGGGCATCAAGGTGGCAGGTAGCGTGGCGAGCGCCCGGTTTGATCCTGGTCCCAATTTCTGGTCCAGTGATCCGTCCGTAGTTAAGGCCGCGGCCGACGGACTGCATTTGAAGGTAACCCAGGTCAACGGTGCGTGGCAGTGCGGTGAAGTCTATCTTACGCAGTCGCTTGGCTACGGCACATACACGGTGCAGGTCAGCACGCGTCTTGATCAGCTTGATCACAACTCAGTCGCTGCTCCGCTGTTCATTTATGCCGCTCCTAATCAAGAGCTGGACAACGAGTACAGCGGCGCGGGCGGCCTTATTCCCAGTCCGTATAACGCTCAGTTCGTCGTCCAACCGTATACTGTACCAGGCAATATTGTCTATTACGTCCAGCCGTCCACCGCCCAGTTCACCTCGCAAATTGAATGGTACGCCGACCACGTAACCTTTACCGCCTGGAATGGGTGGTCTAAAGTTCCGGCCCCGACCGATATTATTTACCAGTGGACCTACACTGGAAACGATATTCCGCCGCCTGGCCAAGAGCGCGTCCATATTAATCTCTGGCGGTTGAATGGCAGCGCGCCGGTCAGCGGCGTCGGCAATGAGATGGTAATCAACTCGTTCACTTTTCAAGGGCCCGGCGTTATCAATTTACCGACGGTGC
>JAFAUY010000214.1 GCA_019243005.1 Verrucomicrobiota bacterium
CCGCTCGTCCCCGCGGGTCCGGTTTGCCAGGCGGAACGTCATGAAATTCGGCGAATACGAGGATAGGTTCCGCAGGCCGGCGCCGTCCTGGCGTCAGATCTTGGCGGCCAATCAAACTCGAAACCGGATCCGTCCACGTAGATGGCATTATTTGCTCGCCGCCGCTTTGATCGCCTTCCTAACACTGACAGTGGAGCTCGCGTCCCACCGCACCGCTCACGGCCACGGTGGCACCGCCCCTGCAACGGTCCCGGGCTTTCACCTGTCGTCTACCGAGTTCCGGCGCATCCTTAGCTTGTTCGAAGTGTCTGGATCACGTTGATGCGGGCCGCTAACACCTGAGAGGCAGGCAAAGAAAGGGGCGGCCGCAGCCGCCCCTGACCGATCGCCCGAGCCACTACATCGGACAGATCTTCCAAATCGCCCCCGTGCCGGGGATCTGGACTAGCGGACCATTGGCGGAGCCGACAAAATGCGAGTCCGCACTGAGGTCTCGCACTGCGCCGTAATCGACGACGTAAGCGCACCCGTCGGGTCCGAACCGGATATTGGTGGGGCGGTTGAACCCATTGATGTTGGTGACGAACGCCTGGTCGTTGGTGCTGTTGCGCGCAAAGTTCTGTATCCGCAGCGCGAGCGGTGAGCCGGGCAGCTGATTGAAGTTGATCAGCTTGATCTCATGGCCGACTTCGGTGTCCGGATTGTCGGAGTTCGGCGGAGAAAAACCGAAATCCCCCTCGAGGCTGTACAGCGCCGCACCCGGCCGAACTGGATCGGCGACGAAGGCGTCGGGCACGAAGTCGATGCCCGTGAACGACGAATCCGCCGCCTCAAGAGCCAGGGGCCCGGTGATCTGTTGCGGTGGGCCTGCGAGCACATCCTGGATCGGAATGGCTTTCGCCTTTATGAGGTTCGCAAGGCAAGTGGCCGGATCGAACGGGGCGGGGCACACATCATCGTTAGCGCCGCCCTGGGGGTTGTACACCCGTTGGTTCGTCGCGAGGCCGCCATAGCGATCAGGCCAGCCGTGATAATCGGGAGAACCATCGGGGTTCTGGCGGCCGAGGTGGATCTCTTCCGGAGCGTTGTTCGAGGGCCGATTGCCGCGCTCGTCGGCGCCGTCCATCCCGGCAAGGATTCCCCCGTACAATGGATGACCAACCGGCGGGAAGCGGATTGCGTATGGATTCCGATACCCCCAGGAGAAGGCCTCAATGTTGCTGGCATTGCTCAGCTGCGCTCGCAAGATAGCGCCGTCGCAGACTCCCTGGCGAACCTGACCCGTGAATGAGTTGAAGAAAGCCTTTATCGTGGCTCCAGGTTGCTGCACGCCGAAAGGTGAATAGCCGCTGGTGGCTACCTCGGGGGGACCAAAGCTCGAGATGAAGACATTCTGGCTCAGCGTTATGTCCTGACACGGTATATCGGACTGGTTCTGGCCGCTGCCATTGTCTAGACCCACCACCCCGCTGTTGGTCGTCGATCCCTGGGACCAGTAGATCCACCCGTCTCCTCTGAATGCGAGCTGCTCTGTCGGGTGGTCACCCGTTGGCAGATTGGTGATGAACGGCGTGACCTGCCCGGTCATTGGATTCACGACCACGATGCGCGAGCTGTTGTTTTGGCCGTTGTGCTGATGTGTCGACTGGTTGGAATCGGTCGCGAAGAGTCGCCCTCCGGATAATCCGTTGACGAATGCGATGTCGATCGCCGGCCCCGATGGCTGGAACCCTCCTCCAGCGGATGTAGGCTTACCGAGAGGGCCGCGGATCAAAGTGCCGTTCCTGTTAAACACCAGAATGTCCGGCGTGAAGGGATTCTTTATATCGAACGGGCCACCTGGCCACGCCATTTCGTCGTTGCACACACTTGGCAGCCCGTGACCCGATTCGAGCACGAAAACCTCGAAGCTGCTCGAGTTCCCGAGAAAGGCGATGCCGGTCGGCATATTAAGGTTCTTCGCGAATACAGATGCCGTGAACCCGGGGGGCAGATTGATAGACGGCGGCAAAGTTGGATTATAGAAGGCGGTGTTGTTCATACAGTCGGGCGCGGCCGACGGATTCGATACAGTCTGTGCCGCGGCGATGTTTGGCGCCGCCAAAAGCGGCAATATGCATACTGCCGTGACGGCACATAAGAGTTTGAGTTTCATCTAGACTCCCTCCCATCCCCATTGCTCAACACAAAGGGGCTTTACGTTTGAAACGGGACGGTTGAGGTTTTTCAGTCCGCGGGCGGGGCGCGAATGGACCGGCGCACACGCCGACGGACGGACGAACGTCCGGGGATCTCTCGCATTTCCTCCCTCTGGGATTTATTGGCCGAAGCCGATTAAGCTTAACGCTTAACCTTAATGAGGTTCATAAAGTCGCGTCAAGCGAAAAATACGGTCGAGATATGGTTGATATTTGGCGGAAATATGGCCTCAAAAGACGGCTTTGGCCACAAAAAAGCCGGGTGAGACGGGCTCCCCGGCTTTTAAATGCTGGATTCCCAGAAGCGGCG
>JAFAUY010000230.1 GCA_019243005.1 Verrucomicrobiota bacterium
GGGGCAGCGCAGCGCCAACCGCGGCGAATGCGCCCAGGCTTGCCGTTTGCCTTACGAATTGGTGGCGGACGGTAAAAGGGTGGAGTTGGGTGACCGAAAGTACCTCTTGTCGCCACAGGACCTTGCCGGGATTGAAGAGGTGCCTGAGCTGATCCGGCTCGGCGTAGCCAGCTTTAAGATCGAAGGCCGGTTAAAATCCCCGGAGTACGTGGCAGCCGTCACGCAGGTGTACCGGGGTGCGATCGACCGTGCGTATGAGGCGTTGGCCAACGGGCAACCGGTTCCGCGAGTGTCGCGGAACGACCGATACGCCCTTGAGATGACCTTTTCGCGCGGCCTGTTCAGCGGATGGCTGCACGGGGTGAACCACCAAAGGCTGGTTGATGGCACTTTCGGAAAGAAGCGGGGGCCCTTCCTCGGAACGGTGGCGCGAGTCGGACTGGATCACGTCGAACTGGCCGCCCCTGCGGATGTAAAACCAGGAGACGGCGTTGTGTTCGGCGGCGCGGAAGACACGGAGCACGAAGAGGGTGGTCGCGTCTTCGAGGTGGTGCGTGGCCGGCGCCTTTACTTTGGTAACGGCAAAATTGACTTCCGCCGTCTTAAGCCGGGGAATCGTGTTTGGAAGACGGATGATCCGGTTCTGAACCGCCGGCTGCGCCAGACGTTCGGATCGGACCGCAACTTAAAACCGGTCACGGAACCGGCCGTTGACATGCTGGTGGCGGGCGAGGCAGGAAAACCGCTCACCCTTACCGTCAGGGTTGCGACGGCGGAGGCGGATCAACCCTCGGTCACGGTATCGTCCGCTGGTATCCTCGTTACAGCGCGCAGCAGCCCCCTGACGGCGGAAAGGCTGCGGGACCAACTCGGCCGCCTTGGCGGTACCGGCTTCCGGCTCGGCGATTTGCGATGCGAACTGCAGGGGAACCTGTTTGCCCCTTCCCTATGGTTGAATGAGCTGCGCCGTGAAGCCATGACGCAGCTGGCGCAAGCGTTACGGAGTCAGGGCGCCGCTCAGCCGTCGCCGCCGCCGCGCGACTCGGCCCCGATCCGGAGCGTCGCCGACCTGCTCCGGCCGCGCCAACCCGCGGCCGGGCCGGATGAACTAAGCGTTCTCTGCCGGACCCGGGAACAGGTCGAGGCGGCGTGCGATGAAGGCGCGACGACCGTGTACGTTGATTTTGAGGATGTCCGCCGCTACCGCGAGGCGGTCCGGGACTTTGGAACCCGGTGCAACCTCTTCCTGGCTACCCCGCGAATCCAGAAACCGGGCGAAGCCGGGTTTTTCCGATTGATCGAAAACGCCGGGCCGTACGGGGTTCTGGTGCGCAACCTCGGGGCGATCACGTTTTTCCGACCCAAAGGATTCAAGCTGCACGGCGATTTCTCGTTGAATGTGGCGAATCCTTTGACGGCCGAATTTCTGCTTGCACAAGGATTGGACCGGCTCACGATTTCTTACGATTTGAATCTGGTGCAGGTGCTCACGCTGCTTTCTTACCAGCCGGCGGAACGCTTCGAACTAACCCTGCACCAGCACATGCCCATGTTTCATATGGAGCATTGCGTCTTCGCGGCGTTTCTTTCCCGGGGCCGGGATTACACCGACTGCGGCCGGCCCTGTGACCGGCATCGGCTTAAGGTGCGTGACCGCGTCGGGGCCGAGCACCCGGTGCTCGCTGACGCCGGTTGCCGGAATACGGTGTTCAATGCCCAGGCGCAGAGCGGGGCCGCATTTTTCTCCTCGCTGCATGCGGCGGGCCTGCGTTTGTTCCGGATCGAGTGTTTGGAGGAAAACCGGGACCAAACTCGAGATTTGATCCATGAGTACCGCCGTTTGCTGGCTGGTGAGATTACCGAAGACGCACTCTGGCGTAACCTGCGCGTTCAGTCCCGGCTCGGCGTCACGCACGGAACTTTGAAGTAGCATGAAGAAATCACCTCTCGGCATTATTTTAGGCGTTGTCTTTATCGACCTGATCGGGTTCGGGATGATCATCCCGATCCTGCCGCTGTATGCTCAACAATTTGCGGCCAGCGAATGGCAGATCGGTTTGCTGCTGGCCTCCTATTCCTTCATGCAGTTTCTGGCTTCGCCGCTCCTGGGCAGTTTTTCCGACCGGTTCGGCCGTAAACCCGTGCTGTTTGGAAGTCTGCTGGGCTCCGCGGCCGGCTACGTCCTTATGGCCAGCGCCAGTGCGCTCTGGATGCTGTTCCTGGCACGCATCATCGCCGGTGCGGCGGGAGCGAGCGTGGGCACCGCCTCGGCTTACATCGCCGACATTACCCCCCCGGAGAACCGCTCACGCCGCATGGGCCTGATCGGCGCCGCGTTTGGCGTCGGGTTCGTATTAGGCCCGGCGCTGGGGGGCATCCTGAGCCAACTGTCGCCCGTGGCGCCATTCTGGTTTGCTGCCGCCGTTGCCGTGCTGAACGGCGCGGCGGTCCTGGCATTCCTGCCCGAACCGGAACGGCACCTGCCCACCAGCAAAGCTACACCGGCCGGCCTCCGCGCCATGCTCGTCGCTGCGGGTGGCCGCCGTCTGGCGATCCTGGCCCTGACCTATTTCGTTGCGATCGCCGGATTTGCGGTGGTGACCATGATTTACCCGCAGGTGAGCGCCCGCCGGTTTGGCCTGAAACAAAGCCAGATCAGCTACCTCTTCGTCCTGATCGGTCTAGTGGGTGCGTTGATCCAAGGCGGCGCGATCGGACGATTGAGCAAGCGTTATGGCGACCTTAACCTTGCCGTAACCGGTCTTTTTCTAATGGCACTGAGTATGGGCATAATGCCCCTGGCCACCTCGTTACCACTTTTTGTGCTTTTCAGCGTCGGCCTGGCGGCCGGTAATAGCTTGTCTACCCCCACCCTGAACGCGCTGGCCTCCAGAGGCGCTTCGGGCGCCGTGCAGGGCCGGGTGCTCGGGACGTTACAGTCGACAGGCAGCCTCGGCCGGGTGTTTGGGCCTGCCATGGGCGGCTTTCTATTGACGGCCGACCATGCCCGTTCAAATCCGCAGTACGGCAACACGCCCTTCGTGGCAGGAGCGTTGCTGATGTTGGGCGCGTTTTTCCTGGCTTTGACCCTGCGTCAGCTCAAGACGGAGACAAAAGGTGCCGTCGTCGAGGTGCCGGCAGATAGAAGTGTCGGATAACGCGTAACGGGTGCGATTCGGGGTTCGGAGTTCGACGGCGGCCCGGCCATGCCCCGAATCTGTGTAATCTGTGGATATTTTTCCCTGTTCTGCGCTGCGTTGTCTGCGTGTTCTGCGGATCCGCCGCGCGCCGTGTTCTGGCACCGCACCCTCTTAGCCTGCGCGGCGGATGTATCGTCTTCTCTGTGGATTCACCTTGTTCGCCGTGTGACCTGAACCTGTGATAATCTGTGGATGACGACCGCCGGAGCGGTCCGCAACGATCAAACCCGACACAGATCGATCGATTATTAATCGCTGCGATCCCGTCTGAGCAGATGTTGGCCTTATGCCGGAAGCTGTAGAATTCAAGACTCCTTCGGAGCTGCGCAAGCTGATCCACCTTGCGTATTTATTTCTCGTCCTTGCGGCCCTTGCCTGGGCGAAAGATTTCCTGTTGCCCCTTGCTTTTGCGGGATTGCTCAGCCTGCTGTTGACCCCCGCCGTGTCGTGGTTGGAAAGCCACGGCTTCAAGCGCGTGGTGGCCGTGTTGAGCGTTGTGGCCATTGCCTTCATCATCATCGGGGTTTTATGCACGGTCGTGTCGACGCAGGCTTTGGACTTGATCAATTCGGTCCCGAAGTACCGGAGTAACATCATCTCCCGCTGGGAATCGCTCCAGCATGGACCGCCCGGCCCGCTGAGCGTTGCGCTGCAGAACGTGAGTGACCTGGTCAATGAGCTCGGGAAGGTCTCGGCTTCTGCGGCTGATGCCCAGCAGCAGGGCCAGCCGATGAAGGTTCAGATCGTGGGAGGCAGCGAAGACCTGCTGGCGCTGGCGCGAAACGGCCTGACCCCGCTGGTCAGCCCGGTGACTGAAGGCGTAATCATCGTGCTGCTCGTGGTCTTCATGCTGCTGGAACGCCACCGGATCCGCCGGCGGTTCCTGCGGCTGGTCGGCCATTCGCATACCGCCATGACCACTTTAGCCGTGGATGAAGCTGGAACCCGCCTTAGCGGCTTTCTCCGGGCGCAACTGCAGGTAAACAGCGTTTTTGCCATCTTGGTCGGCATCGGGCTTTACTTCCTTGGAATCCCCAACGCCGTTCTCTGGGCGGTGCTCACTCTGGCGTTGCGATTTCTGCCGTACGTGGGCATCTGGATCTCGGCGGCCTTCCCGATCCTGTTGTCGATCGCCACTTCGACGGGCTGGATGGCGCCGGTGGTGACCCTGGCGCTTTATTGCGTGCTTGAGGTGTTCACCAACAATGTGGTTGAGCCTATCGTGTTGGGCGGCAGCACGGGAATGTCACCCTTGGCGGTCATCACGGCGGCGCTGTTTTGGACCTGGCTCTGGGGCGGGATCGGCTTGGTGCTCGCCACCCCGTTGACGGCGTGTCTGGTTGTCCTGGGGCGTTATTTTCCGGCGTTTCACTTCTGCAGCATCCTGCTTGCTTCAGAGCCGCCGACGGCCATGGAGGTGAAGCTGGTGCGCCTGCTCACGGAAAGCAGGCTCGCGGAAGCGAAGACGCTCCTGCACGAAATTACTGGAGCGCGTCTGACGTTAGAGACAGCGGAAGAAGTGCTGATGCCGATGATCCGTACCATCGAGAACGAGCTTTTCCCGGGTGCGGCTTCCAAGCAGGTCAAAGCGCGGATCTACCAGCAGATGCGCGAGTTGATCAATGAGTTGGCGCCTCCCCTGCCGGCGGTGTCGGCCGAAGCAAACTCGGCAAACCCGGAACAGGGCACGCCGGAAGCGCCGTCGGTGGTGATCCTGCCGTTTATCACGGAAGGCGACGAGGTGATAGGGCAGGTGCTCGAGGTTTTGCTGCGGGCCGAAGGCATCAACGCGCACGTGCTTTCAGGAAAGATGCTTCGTACGGAAAAGCAGGAACGGTTAAAGGAGCTTCAGGCGAGCACCATCCTCCTTTCCTCCATCGACTCGAGATCAGCGCCGGCCGTTGACAATATGGTCCGGTCCCTGCGGACCATGCTGCCCGAGGCGACGATCCTCGTCGGTCTGTGGAGCTTGCCGCAAAAAGGCGCGGCCCGCCTGATCAGACGGTTGCGCGACTCGTTGGTCGTTGGCGTCTATACGAACCTCCAACAGGCGCTCCGGGGTATCCTGCCGCTCGTGACCCCGTCGCCGCCGGAAGGGGCCGCGGCCGAGGGCGGGGCCCGGGCGGAAGTCGTCAGCCCGGCGCAACTCCTGTTGTAATCAGAGTTCCGGCGGCGCGTGGTTACCGGCGAGCGCGATTTGCCGGATTAACCCGCTGAGCCGGCCGGCCAGCTGCTGCCGGAGCGACAGCATCCGGACAACAAAACGGGCAGCTTCGATCATCTCCCGGGGGTGATGGAGCGTACGGCCGAAGAACACACCCGGGATCTCTTCATCGACGGCATCTGAAACCATTCGTGCTACCAGCACCGGCACGCCGTGCGCAGCGCAGACGCGGCTTACTCCGGCGGACTCCATGTCGATTGCAAGAAAGGACCCGCTGGCGGCTAACTTGGCTTTGGTCGCCGCCGAAGTAACCGTGGTCACATTCAGAAATTCGCCCACGGCGTCCGCCTGGTCGAGGTACGGTTGGGCAAATCCGAGGGTCGATAGGTTTCGGGCCATCAGGAAATCCCCCGGCCGGACTAATGATCGCAAGCTGCCGGCAAACCCTGAGCAGATGACCAGGCACGGTTTCCCTCGGTCAAGGTAACGCTCCAGGGCACCACGCTGTTTGAACCCTATCCCCACGTAAAACACCCCAACCGGCTGCCCCTGCAACTCACCCGTCAGGCCCAGGCCGCTCCTTACCCGACGACGCAGGCGGCGCACGAAAGGTTCACCTTCAGCGGGCAGAGCGAAGGTCACCAAAATCATAGTGCGGGGGCGCGCACGTCTTCCAGCATCACCTCAATATATACTTTTTCGGCACCCGTTGAGACCGGCATAGGGGATCGTGGTTTGCCTGGGTCCGTCACGGCGGCCACAAAGGCGGCGCTGCGGTCGACCGGCAACTGCACCAAAAGGTCGGTCCCGCCATCCCCAAGCGGAGATGCGATGGCGCTTCCGCCAAAATCGGATGCCAGCACCTTTACCCGGATGGTTTCGCTCTCGATCTTTTCCTTGGGAACCGTAAGCTCCACCTTTTGCCGGGCGGCGTCCGCCTCCGGCAATACCTGTCTGGCGGCGCGTTCGGCCAGGCTCCGTAAGGCCGAAAACTCCTGCGGCCGCCCCGCAGGCAAAGGCGACGGCGGACGCCGGGCGAAGAGCCACGCGGTTGCGGCGAGAGCGACAAGGAGGGCTCCGCCAAACGGAACGATAAACTTAGGCATGCAAACGTCGCTTTTAGAGTTGCACAATGAACGATGATGGGCTCGTGATTTCAACGCGCGTGAGTACCTTAAACGACGGCAAAATTCTAGTCACCGGAGGAGCCGGTTTTATCGGCAGTGCCCTGGTCTGGGCGTTGAATCGGCGTGGCCTTTACCGGATCCTGGTAAGCGATCGCCTCGGCAGCGACGATAAATGGCGTAACCTCGTTAACCTGCATTTCGACGATTACGTGGACGCCGACGGCCTCCTGGGACGAGTCCTTGCGGATGACCCCGTGCTAAGAGACATCCGCACCGTTTTCCACCTGGGCGCTTGTTCAGCCACCACGGAACGCGATGCCGGTTATTTGATGCGAAACAACTTTGAGTACACGAAGCAGCTCTGCCGATGGGCTTTACGGCGCGACAACCGCTTCGTGTACGCATCTTCGGCCGCAACCTACGGGGACGGCACCCAAGGCATGCAGGATGACGAAGGTGGCCTGGAACGGCTGCGCCCACTCAACGGGTACGGGTACTCCAAGCATTTGTTCGACCTGCACGCGAAGCGCAACGGCTACCTGTCTCAAGTCGTCGGGCTTAAATACTTCAACGTGTTCGGCCCGAACGAGGGTCACAAAGGCGAAATGCGCAGCCTCGTCCACAAAGCGTTTGAACAGGTGCAACGGACGGGTGTGATCCAATTGTTTCGCAGCTACCGCCCCGAATTTCGCGATGGCGAGCAGAAACGTGATTTTCTCTACGTGAAAGATGCGGTCGAAATGACGATACACCTGGCCGAAACCCCCTCAGCCGCCGGCATCTTCAACTTAGGCTCCGGAAAGGCACGAACTTGGATTGACCTGGCCCACGCGCTTTTCCGGGCCATGGACCGCCCGGTCCAGATCGAATTTGTGGAAATGCCGGAGGCCCTTAAGGGCAAATACCAATATTTTACCGAGGCGAACATCCAGAGACTGCATAAAACCGGCTACACGGGCCCGCGTTTCACGCTGGAAACGGCCGTGGAGGATTACGTGAGGGGGTACCTCGCTCCGCAACAAACCCTCGGCGCGGAAAACGAGCCGGTATGACCTGCAAACACCTGCAGACCGGCGTTGCGGCCGGAAGACGCCGCCTCGACCCGGATACCCGCCCGGGCGAGGCGATCCCGGCGGCCGTCCTACTGTAAATCTTCGGTCAGAACGCTGGTCTTTTCGCGTGTGCCAAGAATCTTGGCCTGCTGGACCACCGCCTGCGGGTCCTCGTTGAAGCGATAACCGTGGCAGCTGGGGCAGGTTGTGACGCGTTTGGTCACAATCGAGTCACAACCTTCGCAAACTTTGTAGAGCTGAGGTTCCTCAGCGATCTTGGCGGCTTTGGCGGCGCGCTCAGAAAGGGACATGGGTTTATTGTGCCTATTTCCGAGCCGCTTTGCAAGCCGTGGACGCCTATGACTTTTTGTAGTTGCAGGCGTTCTCACGTTAGCTGTCGGTTTGAATCGATGAACAGCGACGCCAAACATTTCCTTTTTCAGCTGCTGAACACTCCCAGCCCGTCCGGGTTTGAAGTCGAGGGCCAGAAGGTGTGGCTCAGATTCGTAAGCCGATTTGCCGACGCGGTGGAAAACGATGCGTATGGGAATGCCTGGGCCGTGCGAAACGGCACCAGCCCATCATTCAAAATCATGCTGGAGGCGCACGCAGACGAGATCGGGTTTATGATCCAGAACATCTCTGAGGAAGGCTTTCTCTACGTTACCCGAACGGGCGGCAGCGACCGCGCCATCGCGCGCGGCAAGCGGGTCCAGATTCTCGGTGACCAAGGCCCTGTGCTGGGCGTCATCGGCAATACCGCGGTGCATCTCCGGGACAGCGAAAACGAAAAGGTGCCGCAACTGCACGAACTGTTCATCGACGTCGGCGCGCGGAACCGCGGGGAGGTTGAGAGCCGCGGCATCCGGGTCGGGCATCCGGCGGTTTACGTCGACTCGGTGGAGGAAATCACTCCGGGCCGGATGGTCGGGCGCGCGATTGACAACCGGATTGGAAGTTTCATTCTGGCCCAGGTCCTGGCCAACTTGGCAGCCAGAGGCAATCGTCCCGTCGCAACCGTCCAGGCGCTCAACGCCGTACAGGAAGAAATCGGCAGCCATGGCATCAAAATGGCGGCATACCGGCTCCGGCCGGACCTGGCGATCGTGCTCGACGTGACCCACGCCACGGATTCGCCCGGCATTGACCGTAACAAACACGGCGGCACCAAACTGGGCGGTGGCCCGGCCATCACCCACGGCACCGCCAATCACCCCCTGCTTGTCCAGCGCCTCATCCAGATTGCGCAAAAGGCGTCGATCCCGCTCCAACACGAAGCTTCCTCGCGCAGCACCGGCACCGACACCGACCAGCTTTACCTGACGCGCGGAGGCATCCCGAGCGCGCTGGTGTCGATCCCCTTACGCTACATGCATTCTACGGTGGAAATGGTTGACCTCGCCGACGTGGAACGCTGCATTCTGCTCTTAACCGATTTTGTCGAAAGGCTTGCGGAGACGGACGGATTCAAGCTCGACCTGCTGGCCTGAACGCCTGAACGGATTGGCGTCGGCATGTCGAACTCGCTGGCCAGGCAGGCGGAAGCCGAAGGCGGTTGCTTGCGGTTCGACCGGTTTATGCAACTCGCGTTGTATGATCCGGAAGCCGGCTACTACACCGCGCATGCAGCCCGGCTGGGGCGCGAAGGAGACTTCAGCACGTCGGCAACCTTGAGCGACTCGCTGGGGTACGCGATCGCCGCTTGGGCGAAAGCGGAGGCGGCCCGATGGCGTTTCCGCCGCCCTCAACTTATCGAACTGGGTGCGGGCGACGGTTCCCTGGCGCGAACCGTCCTGCGTCGGCTGGGCTGGCGGGCTCGATTCAGTTTCAGGTACCACATCGTCGAGATCTCAACCAGATTGCGAAAGATTCAGCGCGAACGCCTCCGAGGTCAGGGGGTGCTCTGGCATCCTGACGCAGACGCCGCCGTCGAGGCTGCAGACGGCGAGGCATTGCTTTTCTCAAACGAATTTGTGGATGCCTTCCCGTGCCGCCGGTTCATCCGTGGAGACCACGGTTGGCGGGAAATATTCTTCTGTTACGAAAACGGGAGGTGGTACGAGCGGTCGTTTTGCGTGGCTGACCTGCCCGACAGCTCCGCCCTGAACGGGTGGACGATGCCCCTGCGCGCTGGGCAGAGGGTCGAAGTTCACGAAAGTTACGGGCGCTGGCTGAGCGATCTTGGGAGATCCCTGAAACGCGGGTCGCTCCTGACCATTGATTATGGCGGTTCCCCGCGCGAGGTGTACGGGCGGCGACCTGACGGCACCCTTCGCGCCTACTCCCACCACCAACGCCTGACCGGGCTGGACGTCTACCGGCGCCCGGGGCACCAGGACCTCACGGCTGATGTGAACTTTGAGGACCTGGAACGCTGGGGCGCAGCGGCGGGTCTGGCCCCGGTCGCGTATGTAACCCAGCAACAGTTTCTCCTTACCTGGGGACCTCAACGCAGCCGAGACAAAGTATGGGATTTCCTGGCCGATCCGGAAGGAGCCGGTTCCGCCTTCAAGGTGCTGCACCAGAGGAAAGAAGGTGCGTGAGGGTCCCACGTTGATCGATCCGCAATCCGGATCGATCAACGTGGGACCCTCACGCACCTTCTTAATCGTCGTTCCAACGACGTTTCAGCTCATGTTTGGCGGCATCCTTCTCGTCGTCGAGCCGGTCGCGCCGCCGCTCCGCGTCTTCCTTCTTGGCTTTCCAGCGCTCTTGGGCGCTGCCTGACGAATGATCGATTTGCCAATCGTAATAGTCTTTTTCGCGCTCAATCGCCTTTTTACGGGCCTCCCACTCGGCATCGAAACGGTCGTAGGCCTGATCCCGGGCCCGGTTGTAGTCCTCTTCACTGCGGTACACAGGGATCGCCCGGCGCACTGACCGGCGTTCTTCCGTTCCGGCCTCAGCACGCGTCTTCGCTGCAGGAGTCGCGGTCAGGGTTGGAGCGGCTGGTTCTGTGGCGCTGGCTTTTACCGGACGCGGCGGACGCCCCTCGGCGGACTCGGCATCGGCCGGCCTAAAAGCAAACGCCAGAGGCACCTTGATGGCGTTTCCGACCTCGGCCACCCGCGTCTGCTCGGGAGCACCCTCGGCACGGACCGTAACCGTATGGCGCCCGGGTGGCAGGATTCCCTGGAAGGGCGGCTTACCCATGTTTGCACCGTCAATATTCACTTCGGCATCCGGACGGTCACTGGTTACGAGCACAATCCCGTAAGGGTGTTTGAATTCGACCACGGTCGACCCATTCGGGTCCGGTTTCACAATCTGGCTTACCGGGGTGAGCGCACCTAATCTGGATACCAATTCGACGTTTTCCCCCGGCAGAGTGACCGTGGCCGGCGTCTTGCCCAACTCACGATCTCCCAGGTAGATGGTTGCCCCTTCCGGATCGCTTTTGAGGGTGACGTTCGCGCCGTAAAACGCGTGATCCACGGTCGCGGTGGCGCCAGCGCTCACATCGACCTCCTGATCGACCACCCCGCCGAAGCCAGGCCGGTGGAAGTGGACGATGTAGTGGCCCACCGGCAGGTTATCGACCGTGGCCGGCGCACTTCCGACCGTGACTTTTCCGTCAGGCCCGACCAGCTCAAAGCCCACCCCTGGCGGGTCGGTTTTCACGGCTACTTGCCCCGCTTCATACACCAAGGGGAGTAAACCAAGGTTATTGACGACGCCGTCTTTGATCAAAACCTCCACCGGCCGGGTATGGTAGCCCGGCAACTCGAGCGCCAGAGTTTGTTTGCCACTCGGCAACGGCGCGGCGGTCAACGGCGTTCTCCCGAGCGTTTGCCCATTGAATCTCACGATGGCGCCTTCCGGTTTGGTGTTTACCGAGACCGCCCCTTGGCGCACCGCCGGGGCAAAGGCGGCCGCCGCCGGCTTGCGCCCAATCCAATTGGCCAACAAAAGCGTACCCAGGGCGCCGAGCAACAGCAGGGCGATCAGGGCGGTTACAAGCTGGAGCAACCGCCCGGTAGCCGTCGAGTGCAGGTCAAATACGGTTTCTTCCTTCGCCGGTGCGGACGACGCCAGCTCCTTATCGGCAGGCACCTCCTTACCGGCCACATCTGCTCCCACCGCCGTCGAGGTGGGACGAAGGCTAGACCCGCCAAGGCCGGGTGCTATTGGCCGCTGCGCTTCAGCAAGTTCGGAAAGGAAATCGAGGGCCGAGGGAAACTTTTCCGGTTCGTTCAGGCCCTGGCGCAGCACGCTGTTGCCAAGTTCGGTCAAGTTGGCCAAAGGGGTAAACCGCGGCAAACCAGTCGCCGGGCTCGAGGATGCGCGCACCCCGCCAAGCAGTTCGTAGGCCAGCCGGGCCAGCTGATACACCGGGCGCGGTGCGATCTCGCCCGTCGAAAGCTCGACCAGCGTCTGGGTCGGCTCAATCACGCGAACCTCGTCCAGGGTCGCCACGCTAAGCGGGTCAACTTTAACGGCAAACGCAGGCCACTCGGCAACGCTGGCCCGGAAAAGCGTCGCTTGTGCTTCCCCCATCTGGGCCACTCCAACCATGATGCCGCGCAGTTGCAACGCGTGGAACGAAAGCTGGCGGTCCGCCAGGAAATCCAGCAGGTTGGAAACCGGGCGAAGCAGACGGTCGCATTCCTCCCAGGTAAGTTCGCGCCGGGCCCGCAGCAGCTCCTGCAAGGAAAATCCGGTCACCCACTCGCTCACCAGCATTACGCCGCCGTCGTACGTTTCGAGGCCGTAGACCGCCAGCACATTCGGATGGTGGATCGCTCTCACGCGCTGCACTTCCTGGTGCACCGCCTCCAGGCGAGCAGGATCGTGGTGAATGCCGGGCGACAACGGCCGCAGCGCTACGGTTCGGTTCACCTGTAAGTCTTTGGCCTTGAAAAGGGTGCGATCATCGGGAGCATGGCCAAGCAGCTGGTACCGCCCCCGAATGACTTGGCCGGTGGCAAACGCCGGCGAACTGCCCGTCCCGGCTCCCGTCCCCGGCTGGTGTGCGATCACGAGCGTGGGGCTCAACCCGCGCAGTTCGGCGATCAGATCATCGAGCCGCTGTTTGACGTCGGCCGGGGTCTGAATCCGTTCCTCCGGCCGCTTCGCCAGCATTACCTTCAGCAACTCTGCCACCCGCGGCGGCAGTTTTGCCAGCACCTCCAGCGGCAGCGGCTGGCCAAGGTGCTGGTGGATAACGCTGGCAAGCGAGCCCTGAAACGGCGGTCGCCCGCTGAGCATGTACCAGAGGGAGGCGCCTAATGAATAGAGGTCCGAACGAATGTCGATCGGCCGTTCTTGAAGCTGTTCCGGACTGGCAAAGTGAGGCGTGCCGACGAAACCTCCCAGCGTGACGGCCATGGAGGACTGGTCCGTGGTCGAGACCATCGATTTGGCCAGCCCGAAATCGATAACTTTAACCAGGAGATGATCCTCGTCGTCATCCCGGACCAGCATAAGGTTAGCCGGTTTGATGTCACGATGGATCAGGCGCTGTCGATCGGCGGCGATCAGGGCCCGCGCCACCTGCCGTGCAATCCGTAACGCCAAGTCCACCCGCAAAGCCCCTTCCCGCTGGACCCTGCGCTCCACCGTTTCACCGTCCACGAACTCCATCGCATAAAAACACGTGCCGCCGGTTTCCCCAAGATGAAAAACCGTCGCCACGTTCGGATGGCGTAGCTGGGCGGCGGCCCGTGCCTCCCGCAAAAACCGCTGGCGGGCCGTTTCACGGTTAAGGTACGGCGCGCTGATAACTTTGAGGGCCACCTCACTGCGCAGGCTGGTGTCGAAGGCCTTGTAAGTGATGCCCATGGCCCCGCGGCCAAGCTCCCACAGGCTGCCATCCGGGTGTTTAAGAACCTGGTAGTGCTGAAAACGATCAATCTCGGCCATGGACTCGAAGGGCAGGTTTAAAATCGCATCATTCGGGCGTATCAATCATGAGCCGGTTCGGATCAGTCGCCTTTGCATCCCGGAAAATCTGGGGCGGAGAGGTCGACAACAACTTATAATTTGTAAGGACGAATTCCGGATAAAATCGATTCGAAGCGGGTTCATAAACCTGCTCACCGGAGAAATACCCTGCCAACCGGTACTCGTAATTGTTGTCGTACCCGATGGCGGTGGCTTCCCGGTCCGGTGCGTGAAGCTTTTGTTCGTTGAACATCACGAGCTGAGCCTTGCTCCAGGGCTCACGAGGCCTGCGGACATAACCCCAGAAAAAGTACGAGCGCCGGTACATGCGCCGCCCAATGAAGTAGTTCCCAGGCTGCTCCTGTGCGATCGCCTGGTTCAGGACCGTTTTTCGTGCCTCGAAGTCGCTCGTCGTGGCACACCCGCCCGCCAGCAAAACTGTTGCGAGGCAGATGGCCATCAGTCCTCTCGGCGTCATCACAGTTGCTGCGTGTAAGGTTCCAGTGCCGCTAAAAATGCCTCTTCCTCCTGAGGGTCCGGCAGGTTCACCCCTGCGAAAACCACCCACGTTTCCGTGTGCCGGGCCGACGCGCCAGGCTCAAGCCTCTGCAATGGGCCCAGGCTTTCCACCTCCAGGAAATCCCAATTGGTAAAGGCCTCGAAATTGGACCCGAAATCCGGGTACTCCTGTCCCTCCAGGTAAGGGATCGTCTTCAGAAAAAGGTGGTCACCGAGCACGTAACCGGCCCACCCTTCCCGGTGTTGCAGGCCGAATTTGATCGGCTTGCGGTTGGTCTGGTACAACCGCAGGAGCCGTGCCCCCAGACGAAGCCGCTCGTCGGATAAATCCGTAAACGGCCAAAGTACCAACCGGCGGTTTGGCGCGTAACCCTCCGGGTGGGTTCCCAAGCCGGGTTGAGAAACGATGGCGAACCCACCCGCCGCCATCACCGATAATGCCCAGGGAGATCCAAGGATAGGCTCGAGTCCGGCGTTGTGGAGCGTGTGTTCGACCGTTACCTTCGGGCCGCTCGCCGCAAGGTGGATCCGCATCTCCCGCTGGAGCCGGTGCGGTGCTTTGGCGATATGGGCTACCCGGAGGCTGTGATCGTTCAGGACCTCGTGTTCGACCTCGTCGTTATCGATGACGTAGGTGAGGCTATTCTCGTGCCCGAAATCTTCCGGAGCCAGCCAGAGCCGATGCCCGCCGCGCAGCCTGAAATCGGCTTCCTGCTTCCGGCCTGCCTGATCAACCAGAACCTTGAAGACGTTGCGGCCGGTCAACGGCCGGTAAGAGATGATCCGCGGTCCGATTTCAAGGGGAATGATCAGCTCGACGGCATCGTTGGACAACCGCAAATTACGCGTCCAACCCTCAAATGCGCACAATTCAATTGCCATTGGCGTGAGGACGGATGCGACTGAGGAGATTGGGTTGCGATTTTAATTCTTCAACCAACGCCTCGATGGCGTGTAACGTCTGGGGGCTGATGTGATGCTCCATGCCTTCGACATCACGGTAAATGACCGACTCGTCAACGCCAAGCATCCGCAGAAAATCGGTCAGGAGGTGGTGCCGGCGCATGATGTTACGGGCAAGCGTCTCTCCGGCGGTCGTCAGGACCAGGCCGCGATACTTTTCATATTTAAGCAGACCCTCGGCATCGAGCCGCTGGACCATGTTCGTAACGCTGGCTTGCGAGATCTTTAAACCCTGGGCGATATCCGCCACCCGCGCATACCCCTTCGTATTTATCAGATCCAGAATCCGCTCCAGATAATCCTCAACGGCGGACGAGCGGACGGCTGCGGCGGCCGGCTTGCTAGGCATGATCCGTGACTATGGCGGAGTTGGCGGGGACGATCAATCTTTCAGGAGCGCGAATCGTAGCCTATATTTATGGTTTTTCGATGCGCACCGGGTTTTCCCGGGTCTCGTGAGGACAACGCTGCCCGTTCACTCACTCGGATTGCGGATCAAACGTGTGATTTACCTCCTAGCGAGCAAACCATCTGTTTCATCCCTTGGATTCCGCAATCTGTATCAGGGGTGCCAGTTCGCGTATTGGTCGCCGGCAGCCCACGAAGGCGTGGTGAGCCAAACACGCCACCAGACGAACAGCAGCACCGACGCCACCACCAGGGCGGCCCGGGCCTTGACGGAGTGAATGAGGAGTGTGAGCAGAGCTTGCATCCCGGCATCGTCGCACCCCGGCCACCGGTTTCGCCAAACACGGGTTTCCCTGAATTTCCAGCGGTTATGCCGTATCTGGATCCGCCGTGAATTCGCAAATCCGTGCTAGCTCGAGGCATCACTTCCAGAAGTGCTGCACGATGACGCCCACGACGATAACGGTGGTGATCCAAGCGGTTTGCGCGTTAAACTTCGAAAGCAGATCTGCCCTCAGATTAGCCGCGGGCGTCCGCTGCGTCAGAACCCGTGCGCTCGAGCAGCAACGCTCCAACCTGTTGATTGAAGCCGATCGCGCTCACAAGCACCCGATCCAGGGCTAATGAGCGGGTTTGGCGGTTTACCAAGGCGCACCTGTCCCCCGCGCACAAGGTGCCGGGCAAGCACTGGTGCCGCAAGGCCAGCGTTGCAAACACCGCTTGCAAAACCGATCCCGCGCCCAGTGCGTCACCCAGCGCCGGCTTATAGGCGTAAACCGGCGCCGCCAGGTTCAGCCGGGTGAAAGCTTCCTGCTCGACCGCATCCGCGTCGGTGCCATTGGCGCTGGTGACCATCGCATCCGGCCGGTCCGCGCCCAGGACACGCTGGAGTACCTCGAGAGCAACCCGGCGGCTGTCTTGACGTGAAAAGAAGCTCTGCCCCGGGTGCACCTGGGCGACAACGGGTCCCTGGCCCTGCCTTGCCAGCAACACCGCCCCGGCACCCTCACCGAAAACCAGACCCGTGCGGGTGCCGTACACCTCACAGTGCCCGTCTTTGCTCGCGAGCCGCCACGCCGCAAATGCATCCGGCAACAGCCAGTCCACCTCCTCGGTTCCCACCACCAGCACATATTCAACCTCCGGATCGAGCGCCAGCAGTTCGTCCCCGAGCTGGATCGCCGACAATCCGACGCCCGAATCACCAACGACGGTATAAGTCTTGCCGTTTAACCCAAGCAACGCGGCCAGATGGCTGGCCGGGGCATTAAAAACCGTTTCGGGAAAGAGCAAAGGGCTCGCGGAAGAAGCGCCTTGGGTGACGATTTCGTGGTAAAACCGCCGGGTGTACTGCACGCCGCCGGACGAAACCCCGTAAATGAGGGCGCAACGGGCGCCAAATGCGGGACCCACCTCCACCCGGGCGTCCCTGAGCGCGTCAAATGCGGCCGACGCCCCGAAGAGGGAGAGCATCCCGGAACGACGCAGGCGAGCCTGACGCCCGACGGTCCGGACAAATTTTTCCGGCACCGCGCAGTAAAGGTAGCTCCTTTTACCAAGCGGGTGCGGCACCGGCACGCGCGGGGCGCTGTATCCCTCCGATAACAGGCGCCACGTTTCGGCGGCGGTAGCTCCGGCCGGCGTCGTCGCGCCACCCCCGAGAATGACGCTGTTCATCGACGAAAAAGCAGGGAGGCGTTGACGCCGCCGAACCCGATCGAGTTGGAAAGGGCATACTCCATCGCCGCCGGACGCGCCTCGTTGGCGACGATCTCGAAAGTCCAACCCGGGTCGGGTTCCCGGAAATGGAGGTTCGGCGGCAGGAACTGCTCGCGCAAAGCCAGAACGCAGACGGCGGCTTCAATTGCGCCTGCCCCTCCAAGGGCGTGGCCCATCATGGATTTGGTCGAGCTCGCCGCCACCCGATGGGGAAACAGGGCCGAGATCGCGGCGCCTTCCGTCGCGTCATTCAGCGCCGTCGCCGTACCGTGGCAGTTGATGTAATCAACGTTTCCAGGGTCAACGCCCGCAGTGGCTAAGGCCCGTTCCATGGCGAGTTTTATGCCGATTCCGGAAGGGTCCGGCTGGGTGAGGTGAAAAGTGTCGGTGGCCGCACCGTAACCGACGAGCTCCGCCAGCGGCTCGGCCCCCCGTGCAAGGGCGCTCGTTTCATCTTCCAAGACGAGCACGGCAGCGCCTTCGCCCAGCACGAGCCCCGTCCGGCCACGGTCAAACGGCCGGATCTTTTCCGGGGTGGACGCCTGTAGAGAATCGAAGCCGACGAAGACCAGTTCAGCCAACGGATCATAGCCGCCACAAAGCACGCAGCCGCACAAGCCGCCGCGGACCAGTTCGAAGGCGTGACCGATGGCGTTTGCGCCTGAAGAGCAGGCGTTGGTGAGGATCTGGACGGGCACCCGCAATCTCACCTCCTCCAAAGCGTCCAAGACCGGCTTTTGGGGCGTGTAATTTGCCACGTACTCGGCAAAGCGCCGGCGGGAAACTGACCGGAGCAGCTCGCGGTAGTAGGTCTCGCCATTCGACATGCCGCCGCTGGAGGTGGCGATCACCAACCGTTCCGGCCGGGCCGCGCCGGCACCGTTGAGCGCCTCGCGCACGGCAAGGGTGACCATGCGCGCGCTCCGGTGCAGACGATTCGCCTTGCGCGAGCGCGGCATGGCCTCCGACAACCAGGCGTCCTCAACCTGGCCGGCAGTCTTGCAGCGCGTCTTCGAAACATCAAAGAACGTCACCTCCGATACCGCATCCTTGGCGGCCAGGAGTGCCCGCTCGGTCGCGGGGACATCCGGACCAAGGGGGCTGACCACACCCATGCCCGTTACGAACACCCTGCGCTTACGCTTTACGGCAACCATACGTTCGGATATTCTCACGCCTTTTGCTGGTTTTACATGATCGAATCAGAAGTCGCGAATTCCATTTTGGTCCTGCAAGATCGTCTTCGGGGAGTGAGTGCCCCTCCCCATCGTCTGAGCGAGCGCGAAGCGTTGCTCCTGTTTGAGTCGAATGACTTGGACGCCCTCTCGATACTGGCAACCCGGGAACGGGACCGGCGGCACGGTGACCGCGCGTATTACGTCGTCAACCGGCACATCAATTACTCCAATATCTGTATCCTGGAATGCGCCTTTTGCGCTTTCGGTAAACGGCGGCGCGACCCTGCAGCGTACGAGCTTACCGTCGGTGAAATCGCGGAGCGCGCGGCCGCGGCGCACGCCCACGGCGCCTCGGAAATTCACATGGTCGGCGGCCTGCACCCCACGTGGAAGTTCAACGTCTACCTGGAAATCCTGCGCGCAATTCGCACGGCGGCACCGCATGCCACGATAAAGGCGTTTACGGCCGTAGAGATTCTCCACCTCGCCTGGATCGGTCGAAGGTCGCTCGATGCAACCCTCAGTGAGCTCCAAAGTGCCGGGCTCGGCTGCCTGACCGGAGGGGGTGCCGAGATTTTTGCGCCGGCGATCCGTGACCAGATTTGCCGGGGTAAGGAATCGGGTGAGGAGTGGCTTCAGGTCCACCGCACGGCTCACCGGCACGGTGTGCGTTCCACCGCCACGATGCTGTTCGGGCACCTGGAATCGTACCCGGACCGGGTTGATCATCTCCGGCGCCTGCGCGATCTGCAGGACGAAACCGGTGGTTTTCTGGCCTTCTTGCCCTTGCCTTTCAAACCTGCGCACCGCTTGCGGCACCTGCCCGGACCATCCGAGTCCGAAACGCTGAAAACCATCGCCGTCGCGCGCGCGTTTCTGGATAACTTCCCGCACATTAAAGCCTATTGGATCAGTTTCGGCCTCGAGCTCGCACAAAAGGCCCTCCGGTTTGGCGCTGACGACCTCGACGGTACCATTGAGGAAGAAAGAATTTATCACATGGCGGGAATCGACTCGCCGGTGCGGCAGAGCGCGCCGGCACTGCGCCAGGCAATCCTTAATGCAGGGTACCGCCCGGTGCTGCGTAACGCTTTCTACGACGAAATCGAGCTGGTGGCCTGAACCCGCGTTCCGCTTGCAACTCCATCGCCCGGGAGTAGCCTGTCCCATGAGCTCGCCCGCTCACGGTTTCCCTCCGCCCGAGTATTCCTGGAGCCGTTTTGTCTGGATGATAGGCAACGCGCTGCGTTGGAAGTGCCCGACCTGCGGCCAACGACCCCTGTTTGTGCCTTGGTACCGGGTCCGCAGCCTC
>JAFAUY010000444.1 GCA_019243005.1 Verrucomicrobiota bacterium
GTTCCCGCGGAGAGTGCGCGCTGAAGTCAAACTCCTCGACGCGACAGATCAGCCGTTGCTCGGGTAATTCATCGTCGAGCCGGATCGGTTCTTCCGGCTGCCCCGCTTTCAATCGACCCCCGGGTGACTCCGGATCGGCGTAGCCGACGAAGAAGATGGACTGCTTCGGGTCGGGCAGAAACCGGGCGGCCAACTGGTTCGACAAGGTCTTTTCTGACATCATTCCGCTGGACAGCGCGTAAATGTGCTGGCGTTGGAGTTGCGTGGTCCCGACTTCCCGTCCGCTCAAGACGTAAGGCGCAAGCGTATCGAGGAGCTGGACGCCGACGTGCTGCCGGGTGGCGGCATTGGCCAACTGATCATGGATCACGGTGATTTTGGTGCTCAACCCGCCGATGTAAATCGGCGTGCGCTTCAGCAGCCCGCGGTTCCGGAACTCGAACAACATCGCCAGCACTTCCTGGGTTTTACCCAGGGCAAAGACCGGGATCAGCACGGACCCGCCGCGCTCGAAAGCTTCCAAAATGGCCTGCAGAAACCGTTCCTCCTCGGCCGGGCGGTTGAAGGCCGGCGGCAAGGCCCGGTCGCCACGCGTGGTTTCAACGATCAGAACGTCCAACGGCTCTTCCGGGAATTCCGCCTTTCGCATGAGAGTTTGATCGGAAAAATTCACGTCGCCCGTGTAAAAGATCTTTCGGCCTTGCGACCGGAGCATGATGCCCGCTGAACCGAGGATATGCCCGGCATGGTACAACTCGAAAGTCAGTTCGCCGTTGTCTCCCGTCACCCTTTCACCCTGCAGGTTCCAGCGCCGGCGCAATCCCACGCTCTGCCAGGCCTGAGCGAACAAGTCCGTCTCGCGGTGGGTAAACAAGGGATAAACGCCCAGGCCGAGTTCCTCTCGCTGGCGTGACATCACGTTGACCGAATTATGCAGCATCGCCTCGCTGAGAGCCGCCGTTGGCGCAGTCATGTACACCGGCGCCTGGGGATGGCGCCGCATCAGGACCGGCAAGGAACCGATGTGGTCCTGATGGGCGTGGGTGATCAGGATCCCATCCAGTTCGTGGTCCGGAATAAACCGGTAATTGGGAAGCGCGGCTTCGCCTTCGTTTCGGGGATGCAGACCCGCGTCCAGCACCAGTTTGGCACCGTCCAGTTCGATATAATAGGAGTTAGCCCCGATCTCGACTTGTTTCGTCAGATTTGTGAAACGCATGTTCTACCGCCAACCACCGATACCGCTGAAACCTGTTGCGCCCGTTCGCGTCTTCAGCTCCGAAAAATCAGGACCAATCTCGACCGCTCGTCAGATTGGCTAAGCCAAGCTTTCCTCACGTCCTTAATGCTCTGCAGCTACGCAACAAAGTCCCAGAAAATCGGTTTAACTCAAGGAACATGTTAACCCCGCTCCCTGCTTCTGCCTGGGACCAGGATGCCGCCGCCCACCTTGTCCTGCGTGCCGGTTTCGGACCGAGATCGGCTGACGAACTCGAGGCATTGGCCATCCTGGGCCCCGAACGTGCCGTGGAAACGTTTTTGTCCGTCCCGGCGGAAGACCAGGATCCGCCGGTCCCGTTACCTGACCTGACTCCAGACCACTTCTCGGCGCTGGAAGCGCAGATCCGAAGCTCCGCCGACCCGCTGGAAAAGCGGGAATTGCAGAAGCAAAAACGGCAAGAGGCACACTTCCAGATAGAGGAACTGACCCGCTGGTGGATCGAGCGCATGGTCCAAACCCCTTCGCCCCTGGTGGAAAAAATGGCCTTCTTCTGGCACGGGCACTTCGCCACGAGCATGGAAAAGGTGGGGTCGCCGTACAAGATGTGGAAGCAGAACCAGACGTTTCGCCGTTACGCCCTCGGCAGCTTTCGAGACCTGGTCAAGGCCGTCTCGCGCGATCCCGCCATGCTGGTCTGGCTGGACCTGAATGGATCGCGCAAAGAAAGGCCGAATGAGAACTTTGCCCGCGAACTCATGGAGCTTTTTACTCTGGGCGAAGGGCATTACTCCGAACAGGACGTCAAAGAATCCGCCCGCGCTTTTACCGGGTACCGCATCAATCCGGCCGACCAATCTTTCCGGTTTATGCCCGGCCAGTTCGACGGGGGGCCGAAGACGTTTCTCGGCCAGACCGGAACGTGGGATGGCGATCAGGTCATCGACATTATCCTCAACCAGCCGGCGTGCGCGCGCTTTTTGGCGGCCAAGCTCTGGTCCTTTTTCGTCAACGACAGCCCCGCCCCTGACCTCATCGACCGGTTGGCCGGCGAATTGCACCGCAATAATTTCGAGCTGCGCCCCGTTCTGCGGGTCATTTTCCGAAGCGCGGAGTTTTACGCGGACGCCTGTAGAAACAGCCAGATCAAAAGCCCGGTGCAATGGATTGCGCAGACCTGCCGGACGATTTCCCTGCAGGTGCCGGACGCTGAAGTTTTATCGAACGCTCTCCGGCAACTGGGCCAGCTTCCCTTCTATCCACCCAATGTGAAGGGTTGGGAAAATGGCACCGCCTGGATCAACACGGCCACCCTGGGATTCCGCTACGCTTTCGGCCGCCAGCTGGTCCTGGGCCGACTCGCACCCAAACCACCCGAGTTCATGATGCAGCTGCCGCCCATGGTTGGCGGTCAGAGCGGCATGGGGGTTGTCGTTTCCAGCCAACCGAGACCTGCCGTAAGGCCGATTGCACCGCTGGACGTGACGGCGCTCGTGACCAGACAGGAGCATGCCGAGCCCGCCGCGCTGGTCAAAGACCTATGCCGCCGCCTTTTCCCGGATCGACCGCCGGCGCCCCTGGAGGAACAATGCCTCGGTTTGGTCGCCGGGAAACCCTTACCCTTGAGCGATCAAGCCATCCGCGAACTCGTCGCGCTGATGGTTGCAACCCCGAATTTTCAACTCTGTTAACCCTTGTTGCTTATGCCAGATCACCCCGAAGTTCTCACCCGGCGCCGTTTCCTGCGCACGTCCGTTCTGGGCGCGGCGCTCAGCTGGACGGTTCCGCTTTTCATCGAGCGCACTTTCTCGACCTTAAATGCCGCCGCCGAGTCGGCGTCTTCCCTGCAAGTGCCCACGGGGAAAGACCACCCTATCCTCGTCGTCCTGCAACTGGCGGGCGGCAACGACGGGCTGAACACACTGATTCCGTACGACGACGACGCCTACTACCGGGCCCGGCCCACGCTGGCCATTCCCAACGGCCAGGCCTTGCCCCTGGGCGACCGCATCGGCTTGCACCCGGCCTTGGCGCCCCTGGCGGACCTTTACCATGAGGGCACGCTGGCCGTCCTCCAAGGGGTCGGTTACCCCAACCCCAACCGCTCGCATTTTCGGTCCACGGAAATCTGGCAGACGGCTTCGGACGCAAACCGGGTTTTGACCAAGGGATGGCTCGGACGGTACTTCGATAATTGTTGTTCGGGCGAAGACCCGACCGTCGGCGTCAGCCTGGGCCAGCAGCTGCCGCAAGCGTTCAATGCGCAGCAGCCGGTCGGGATGGCGATTGAACGGCCCGATCACCTTGGCCTGCCCAAGGTGGGTGACGCGGGCGAAAGGGCCGCCTTCGAACAACTGAACGGCCTGGATCACGAACACGATGCCATCAACGCCGGAGACTCGATCGCCAGCTTGAACGGCGCCGTGCATTCCAACCTTTCGCCCCTGGAATACCTTCAAAGGGTTGCGCTCGATGCGCAGGTTGGTGCCGACCGGATCGGCGCGATCCTGAAACGAACCAAAGCCGAAGCAAGTTATCCGAACACGCCGCTGGGCCGCTCCTTGAGCTCGATTGCTCGATTGATTGCGGGTGGCCTCACCACGCGAGTGTATTATCTGAGCCACGGCGGTTTCGACACCCACAGCGCCCAGGCCGGGGCCCACCAGAGGCTTCTAGGCGAACTCGCCAACGCCACCGCTGCTTTCTGCCATGACCTGCGCAGCAAGGGATTGCTCGACCGCGTGACGTTAATGACGTTCAGCGAGTTTGGACGACGCGTCGCCGAGAATGCCAGCAAGGGAACGGATCACGGGACCGCCGCCCCGCTCTTTGTGATGGGGGGCGCAGTTCGCCCCGGGCTTTACGGACGCCAGCCCAGCCTCGAGCAACTCGATGGGGGCGACCTTATTTTCAACGTCGATTTTCGTTCGGTTTACGCCACGATCCTCGAACGGTGGATGCAGGCGCCTGCCCAAAAGGTGCTTGGCCGGGAGTTCCCGTTACTGGCATTTCTGTAAGGAGGTCCCCTCGTAAATGCAACCGGTTGCATGGCAGCGGCAGGCACACGGCCCGCCGGCAGCCCGGGTTTTGGCACGTCGGCGCTTGCCCTCCCGACCCGGAGGTTTATGCTCACGCAACTGGCGCTTTCGATGTGAAACTCCTCTTAACGTCAGACTTTCACTTTCACCGGCCATGGTACGATTGGCTTTTGGATCACGGGCCACAGTACGACCTGGTGGCGATCGCCGGCGATTTGATGGAGATGCATTACCCCGGCGGGGTCGTGCCGCAGCTCATTTATCTTCATACCTGGGTGCGGGCTATGCTCAAGCGGGGAGCCGTCCTGGCGATCTGCTCCGGAAACCACGACCTGCCTTCAACCGCGCCGATGGTTGTGCCGCACCTGGGTATCGATAAGGAAAGCGTTTCGCTCCTGGAGGAGTACGCGAAGCATGACCATTGGCTGCAGGCGCTGCGCCGCAACCACCAGATCACCGTCGACCAGGACCATCGAATCATTCGCACCAATTCCGGGGAGAGCCTGATGGTAAGCTGCGCACCTTACCGGGCCGACGGCCAGTTTTTGTTTCGTGAACATTTCCCGCCACCCTGGCTCCTGCTGCATCACGAACCCCCCGGAGGCACTACCCTGGCGGGGCTGAATACGGGTAACCAGGCCTTGGCCGAATTTGTCCGAAAAACGCCGCCGAAATACGTTTTGAGCGGGCACACCCATTTCAGCGAGATGAGTGATAACGCTTTTCATGAGCGTATCTGCAAGGCGCACTGCTTCAACTGCCGCCAATACCCAACGGCCGGCATCCGCCCACCCGCACCCAACGTGATCATCCTCGACACCAGCGCCGGCACGGCAACGTGGCGCTTCTGCACGCCGGACGGCACCCCGCAGCAGACCACGGTGGAAGTGGATTAAAATGCCACAAGCGGAAAAATGCCACGAATGCCGCGAATAACGGATCTCCATTTGTGGCATTCTTCCGCTTGTGGCGTTCGTGGCACTTGTCAGGGGGAGGTCAGGCCGGAAACGGCTCCGCCGTAGCCCGTTAATTCCATGTAACCGGTACCCTGGACGGGTTGGCCGGCCTGGGTACCTGAAAGCCGGATACAACCCTCCCAATAGCGCGAGGAAAGCCTGAGTTCCTGGTCGTCGACCGGCGTTACGGCCGCCAAAACCAAGCCTAACTTCGGGATGCTTAGCTGCCAGCCGACCGGATAGCGGGGCGCCGACCGGTCGCGTTGCCAGAACCGGTTTGGCGTGAGCCGGAAATCGTCGCGCGCGAGCGGTATGACCCGGCCCTCACGGCTCACGTATTTCCCGCTGGAGTAAGGATCGATCCCGCCATCCTTCAGGCGCATCTGGTAGAGCATGAGGCTGGAACCGTCGTTTAACTGAATCGCAAACCAGTTCCAACCGGCCTGCTGCGGTTCCAGTTGATTGGTGGCCCATTCGCGATCGAACCAGGAAGTGCCGGCCACGGTCCAGGTGTTCGCACCCAGGTGAACCGTACCGCGGGTCTTCAGGATCGGGATAGAGTAGTAGTAGGAGGCTCGCCCGGGTCCGCCGGCTTTCCGGCTGAAACCGCCAGCGCCCTGCAGCACCGGGGCCATCTGCGGCTCAAGCTCAAGGTCGATGGCGCACTGGCCGGCCGCCGCCCTCAACCGGAAATTCCCCTGATAATAATCGACCCGCCAATCCTCGATCCAGACAAGCGTCTCGCCACGGTTGTAACCGGCATCGCCCAATGCGCCGCGGCTGACTTTTTCGTAAGCATAAAAACAACGATCGTTTACGTCGGTGATCGTAAAGTGGGCGAATTTTATTTCCCCGGTGGCAAACGGGGACTGCGGAGGGTGAACGGGATCCGGCGGTCGGTAACCGTGGCGAAAAAAGGTTAGTTCGAACCCGAACTCGCGTCCGTCCCCAGCCGCCAGGTTGCCTGTAAAATACCACCATTCCGTACGGAAACCCGGGTGAGGACCGTGGTCGGCCGGGAAATGAAAAACATAGCCCGGCTCGGCGATCTGCCATCCATCCGCATTAACGCTTTGTCCGCTGAGCTCCCCCGCCAGTAGAAAAATACCCAGAATGCAAAATAACCGCCAGGCAACCTCAAAAAGCCACGACGACATCATCCCAAATATACGCACCCAGTGACCGCCGGGATACCAACCGGTGACGGAATTGGTCTTCCCGCCGTAGTCGCCGTGTTCCGCCGTGGCGCCGTGTGATGGTCTTTGCTGTGACCGCGGTGTGACGCCGTGCCCACCGCGTGACCGGGTGACGCTTAACGTCCAACCAGAAAATGCAGCAGAAACAGGCCGGCGAGCACGTAGGTGACCGCGCCTACCCGCCGCGCCTGGCCGGTCCCCAGTTTGATGACCACGTAGGTCAGAATACCCATCGCCAACCCTTCGCTGATGCTGAACGCGAGCGGCATCACGAGCACGGTGATAAAGGCCGGCACGGTCGTCTGGAAATCTCGAAGATCGAGTTCAGCCAAGCCTTGCATCATGAACGCGCCGACGATGACCAGCGCTGGGGCCGTCGCCACCGGCGGGATGATGAGAATGATGGGCGCCAGCAGCAGTGCGGCGATGAAACAGCAAGCCGTCACGATGACGCTCAGCCCCGTGCGCCCGCCGGCCTCCACCCCGGCGGCACTCTCGATGTAACTGGTCACGGTCGAGGTTCCCAGCATGGAACCGAACATCGCAGCGCACGCGTCCGCCATGAAGGCCTGGCCGACCTTGGGGAGATAACCACTGGCGTCGAGCAATCCGGCGCGTTTGGCGACGCCGATGAGGGTGCCCATGTTATCAAAAAGGTCGACGAACAGCAGCGCCAGCACCAACGGGAACGCCAGGTCGAGGTTGCGCCAAAAATAACCCAGATCCAACTTGAGGAACGTCGGGGAGAGTGAAGCGGGCAAACTGATGACGCCGTTCGGCTGGGCGGTGATCATCGAGTCGGCCGTCCCACTCGGGATAAAAAGGCCGAGGACGGTCAGCAGCAGCACCACCAGGATGATCGCGCCCGGCACACGCCGGATAACCAGGATCGCCGTCAGGATGATGCCGAGGATGACCAGGACCGGCCCGGGGCGCGACAGGTCCCCGAGGGTCACAAACGTCGCGGGGTTCGGGACGATGACCCCGCCGTTCTTCAAGCCGATGAAAGCGATGAAGAAACCGATCCCGGCGCTGATGGCCAGTTTCAGCTCCAGCGGAATGGCGGCAACGATACGCCGGCGCAAGCCGCTGACGGACAACAGCATAAAGATCAGCCCGCCGTAGAACACCAAGCCGAGAGCCGCCTGCCAGGGCACGTGTTTGGCCCCACAAATGGTGAAGGCGAAAAATGCGTTCAAGCCCATGCCGGGCGCGAGTGCAATCGGGTAATTCGTCGCCAACGCCATGACGATGGTCATTACCGCCGACGCGATTCCGGTCGCCGTAATCAGCGCGCCTTTATCCATGCCGGTCGTCGAGAGAATAAGCGGGTTAACCGCAAGGATGTACGCCATAGCCGCGAACGTCGTCAGGCCGGCAACAACCTCGCGGGAAACCGTCGTGCCGTGTTCAGAAAGGGCGAAGTACCGTTGGAGCATGGCGATGCTCTAGCAGTTTTCATGGCCATCGGACAATCCCCGCCTACTCGCGGAGCGCGCCGATGATCGGGGCGTTTGCGGCGCGCCACGCGGGCCAGAGCCCGCCGAGCACCGACACGGGGATGAGCAATACGGGGATCAGCGCCAATTGTTCCCAGGGCAGCTGCAGCGGGATGGTCCACCCGAAAAAGGCTTTATTGATCACTTCGGTCAAGACGACCGCGAGGGCACACCCCGACCCAAGGCCGAGCATGACCGCGACCAGGCCGAGCAGGGCGGCTTCCGCCAGCACCATGCCGAGAACCTGCCGGCGCCGCGCCCCCAGCGACCGGATGACCGCCAGTTCGCGCTCCCGTTCCTTCACCAGCACGGTCAGGTTTAATACGATCCCGATCACGGCCACCAGCACCGCGACCAATCGCAGAGCGTAAGTAACGGCAAACGTCTGGTCAAAAATGTTGCTCACCAACTGCCGCAGGCTCGCGTTCGATCGCAGGGCGTAGAAGCGGGCGCTGGGGTCTGCCTGACGGATGCTGTTTATGACCGCTTGCGGGGTGGCGCCGGGCCGCAGATAGAGTGCAACTGAATGAACCCCTTCCCGGTGCCAGTATCGCAAAAAGTTTTCGCGTTGCATCAGGATCACACCGGCATCTTTGGTGTAATCATAATAGATGCCCGCAATGCGAAAGGGACGTTCGCCCTCCGGAGACACGATCTTCAGCTGGTCGCCGTCCCGGAGGTGCAACCGGCGGGCAAGCGGCTCGGAGATGATCACGGCATCACGGTCGCGAAACCTCGCAAACTTTTCCTGGTCATGTCCCCCGAGAAATTCCGGGACGCTGCGCCCTGAGCCGACGACGACTCCGAGCGATACCCGTTGTCCTGCCGCCGTCACGGTTTCATCCCGGTAAGTGTCGATCAGCTCAACCTCGGGCCGGCGCCGCAAACGTTCGAGGAACTCCGGCGCAACGGTACCCTGGAACCCGGCGACCTCGTTTTGGGCCAGGGTGACGAAAATGTCCGCCACCAACCGCCCCTCGATCCAGCGGTTAACCGTGACCCGAAAAGAAAAGATCATGACCGAGACGCTCACCACCATGGCTACGGCGGAAGCCAGGGCGGCCACGGTAACGGCGTGGTGTTGAACGGAGCGCACCAGGTTTTGGGCTGCCAACCGCCAGACGTGCGATGAACGCAGCCAGCGGCTAAGCCGGTGGCCGCTGGCGTAGGTGATCAGGGGAGAAAGCGCGCAAAAACCGGCCAGGGTAAAAAAGGCGGCACCAAAACCGGCGAGATGGTTGTAGGCAAAGGCGAGCCAGCCGCTCAGGAGCCCTAGGGCGAACAACAGGGCGCTTACCGCCAGCCACGCGAGACGCGGGCGCGGCCGTTCATCAGCCAAAACCTGAAGGTTAAGCGCCTTGAGCGGGGGCAACCCGGCTGCGGCTTGCGCGGGGACCCACGCTCCGGCCAACGCCGAACCGATTCCCAGGCTCAGCACGAGCGGGATTTCCCAGCCAGGAAAATAAAGGCGTTCGATCGAGGTCAGCACGTACAGGTTGGAAATGGTCTGGGCGACCGTACGCACGAGTGCCCGGGCCAGAAGCACGCCGAGGAAGCATCCCAGGGCAGAGCCGGCGGCTCCATACAAGGCCGCTTCGCCCAGGAAAAGCCAACGTACGAACGACCGGGAGCCGCCCACCGCCCGCAGCATCCCGATCTCGGCGCGCCGGCGCACCGCGGACGCGGTGATGGTATTGTAGATGAGGAAAACGCCAACCAGCAGCGAGACCAGGCTTAAAGCCGTCAGGTTAAGTTGAAACCCGGCCAGCAGGTGGGCTACCTGAGCGCCGCGTTGTTCCGGTGACCGTATCACCACATCATTGGGTAGCAGGCGGCGGAGCGCCGCGATCACGTTTTCAGGATGTTGCGGCGCCTGGAGCCGGAAGAGAACGGCGGTAAGCTGGTCAGGTCGCCCGAGCAGTTCCTGAGCCCACCCGATGTCCATGGCGGCAAAGTGCGAATCGGCCTCCCCGGTCTCGAGGTAAAACGCCACCCGCAAGGAAACCTCCCGCTCACCGGCCTGGACCCGCAGCGGATCGCCCAACCGGAGGTGATGCCGCCCGGCGAACTGCCGGCTGATCGCCACCGCCCCGGGATCGCCGAACCAACTCTCCGCGTCGAACTCCCGGTCCGGGGCAGCTTGCAGCTTGAAATTTTGAAAAGGACGATTGGTCAGAGGATCCACGCCCAGGAGGTGCAGGTATTCGCGATCAAAATCGGGTAAGGCCAGCATACCTTCCACCACCGGGGTCGCCGCCGTGCAACCGGGCGCATTCTTCAACCGGGGCCAGAGCTGAACCGGGATCGCGCCGCGCGCCTCCAGGTGGGCCCGCCCTGCCACCACGTCGATGCCGGCTTCGAACGCCCGGGTGGCGCTGTGATTGACGATCTGCACCGCCAGGAAGACGGCGGCGCCCAGCGCCACGCTGAGGACGTTCACGGCTGCGAGCAACTTGTGCTGCAGCCCGTACCGGACCACGTGTTGATAAAATAATCTCACTAGAAGGTGTGTGGGAGGTCCAAACTCATGAAGTTCACCAGCCTTACCTCCCACACACCTTCTTTATACGGCTTGCGGATCAAAGGGATAGATTACAACCTCGGGGAGAGCCCTCCCTTTGATCCGCAAGCCGTATTAATCGAAATACTTGCGAGAGCCGTCGCCGGTTGCAGCGGACAACAGGGTGCCTTGCAGGTGTGAACTGATCAGATCCTCGTTCAGCTTGCGGCCCTCGAGGTCGGTCACGTAAAACGTGTCGAACGCCGCACCCTTTTCCGTCGCAATCCGGGAATGGACGATGGTAACGCCCGGTTCGGACAGGCATTTGAGCACATCGTAGAGCAAACCCAGCCGGTCCGGCGTTTGCAGGTCGATGACGGTATAGCTCGGGTGGATCTGGTTCGAGATGATGAGCTTGGTCGGAAATTCCAGCTCCGGCGGGACCTGGAACCCGAAGCGGCGGCGGACCCGTTCCAGTAACGGGGTGAAATCAAAATCCTGGACCTGGAGTGCCGCCCTCAATACCGACTCCACCTGCTCCTGTCCGCGCGGCTCAGTTACCGACTGGAAGTTGGTGTCGCACACCCGGAAAATGCCGAGCATCAGGTTATCGACCCGTGTGTAGACGTCGGCGCTCAAAATGTTGATCCACGCCGTGGCAAACGAGCCCGCGATCTTGGCCATCAACGCCGCCCGATCCCAGGTACAAATCCAGACCTCGCTGTGGCCCTGATCGGGTTTGCTGTGCCACCGGATGACCGCGTCCAGGGCCTGATCCGTCTCCCGGGACCTCACTTCCAGAAAGGACCGGAAAAGCCGCAGGTGACCAATGATCTCATTGACATTATGGCTCTGGAAGTAACGGTCGGGCATCGAGTTGAAATGCACCTCGATCTCTTCCCCGAAATCGCGCGCCATGCGCTTGGCGATCGACTGCCGCAGGTCCTCGCGCTCGAATCGTCGCTGGCTGAAAAATTGCTCTGCGTCCTGGAGATAACTCTGCGCACCGTGGTAAAGCTGCCAGACCAATGATTCTTTCCAGTCGGACCAGTTATGCCCGCTGGTCCCCTGCCCGTCGGCCAGCGTCAGCAACATGAGGGCATCAAGGTTTTGCTGGGTCCGAACAATCTCCGCAAATTCCGCGACCGTCGTCGAATCCTCCACGTTGCGGCGTTGCGCGATCTCCGAGAGGCTCAGGTGATGGTCCACCAGCATGATCAACCGCCGGCGGCGCTCGGGAGACAACTGGAGGCGCGCCGCCACCTTCTGGGCGTTGAGGGCGCTTGCCTCCGCATGATGCCTGGCCCCGGACGCCTTGCCGGTATCGTGCAGGAGCAGGGCAAGGTAGAGAACGTAGGCGTCCTCGAATTTGAGGAAAAGTTCCTGGTATTCCTGCAGCTTGGGATCGTTCGTGCCGACGGTCTCATCCAATTTTTCGATGCAAACCAGCGTATGCTCGTCGGCCGTGTACTGGTGAAAGAACTCGTGTTGGACCAGGCACGTCAGTTCACCGAACTCGGGCATGTAGCGTCCGAGAAAATCGACCTCGTGCATCATCCGCAGGATGCGCCCTACCTGCCCTTTTCGCGAAAGGATGGCTTGAAAGGTTTCACGGGCGGCCCGCGCGTACTGGAACGTGCGGTTCACCAGCCGGGTCCGGCGCCGGATCAGTTGCTGCAATTCCGGGCTGAGTTCCAGTTCCCGGAGCTGCGCGTGTAAAAAGACGCGCATCAGGCGAAACGGATCCTCGTGGAACACCTCCCGGTTTTCGGCGTAAATCAAGCCGCCGTGGCTGTAAAATCCGTCAAAATGCTCCGTCTTGAGCTTCCTTTTTGCCAGGAAACCGAAGATGGGCCGCTCTTCCTTTTCGACGGTGATTGGCAGGAGAAAACGCTCAGTTACCCCTTTTGCGGTCAGGTAAATGGCGCGGGCGTGCTGGTAGTAATCCCGCATGAACGCTTCGCTGCGCCGTAAGATGTTCTTTTGCGGGTAATTGAATTTGTTGGCGATCTGGCCCTGGAAGAAAAGCGTCAGGACGTCGGCCGGCCGCTTCGAAAGGTAATGCAGTTCGGTCCGGACCCGGAGCAGGAAGTCGTAGGCCCGGTCAATGATCCGTCGATCGCTTTCGCTGATGTATTTGCGTTCGACGAGCTTGGCGGTGCTCATCACCCCGTCGCGGAAATAGCAGATCCACTGCATGTTCTGGTAGTCGCGCAGGCCTCCGCAACCGTTCTTGACGTTCGGCTCCTGCATGAAAACCGAGCCGCCGTACTTGCGGTGGCGTTCCTCCTGGTTTTCCAGACGCCACTTGAGGTAAGTGTCGACCTGACCGCGCACGCAGTGTTCGAAAAAATCGCGCCGGAACTTGGAATGCAGCCGCCGGTCTCCGGCCAGGTAGCGTGATTCCAGCAGAGAGGTCTTGGTCAGGGTATCGGCGTTGGCCAACCGGATCGCTTCACTGATGGACCGCGTGGCGTGACCGACCTTGAACCCGACATCCCAAAGCATGTAGAGAATCTGCTCGACGATCGATGCCCCCTCCGGGCTCACCCGGCCCGAATCGTGCACGAACAGGATGTCCACGTCGCTGTAAGGGTTCAGTTCACCCCGGCCGTAACCGCCGATCGCCAGCAGGGTGAAAGGGGGAGTCGATCCCGCATACTGGGACCCTTGCACGGCACCCTCAAACAGGTGCCGGAGAACCACATCGAGCAGGCCGGCCCGGTCGCGTGCGATCTCCAGGCCGCCGCCGCCGGAATAGTGCTTCAGGCGCAAGCGGTGCTCCTCGATTTTCAGGAACTTTTTGTACAGATCCAGCCGGTCACGAAGCTGACCTTTGCCTTGGGACACCAATTGCCGCTCGGCGTGGGCGAGGATCTTTTCAAGGTGCTGCGACATCGAGGATACGAAGACCGGAGTCGACCATCATACCCCACGCTGGACCGGTCGCCTAGGGAAACTTGCAGGTGTCGGGCACCCTTACCGGTTGCCAGGCACTCGCCTGCCGTTAAAATGGGAGATGGCGATTCCCAGCTTTGCCCTCGTTCAGATCTTGCAAGAGACCGCTGACCGCCTGGCCGGCGGCGCCGAATACCAGTGGAGCCACTTCGGCAAGTGCAATTGCGGTCACCTCGCCCAAACCGCGACCCGAATTTCCGCCAGGGATATTCACCGCACCGCGCATCGCAAACTGAGCGAATGGAGCGAAATCCCCGACGATTTTTGCCCGCAGACGGGCGTACTGATCGATCGGGTGATCGACACCTTGTTCGAACTGGGGTTGACCAATACCGACCTGCGGCACCTTGAAGATCTGACGGACCCGGAAGTTCTGGCCCGGTTGCCGGGCGGCTGGCGTTACCTCCGGCGCAACCAGCGGGAGGACGTTATCGTGTACTTGCGAACCTGGGCCGATTTACTGGCCGAACGGAGTTTGGCGCTACCGATGGCCGAGGGTGAGCAGGTCCACCACCCGGACGGCGTTTTCCGGCGTCAGAAAGCTCGGCCCGGTGAGGGCCAAGTCCACCTGGAGCAGCAGGCCGTACTTCGCATAATTCGCCAGGAAAACGACCGGCAGATACCCCTGGAGCCACTGTTGTTGGTCGACGGCGAAAGCAATCTGCTTTCGCACGAGCGCGTTCACGATGTTAGTTGAAATATCGAAGGTGCACAGCTTGATCTTGCCGGTTTTGCCGACCTCATCGATTGACGCCATCGCGGGTTCGGCCGCCACGGGACCGAGCGCCAGAATCCCGTCGACCTCATCGTGGTCGTGCAGGTAGGCGGTTACCGCGTCCTGGCACTGCATGAAGTCCAGCTGCACTGCGAGCACGCTGACGTGGTGAAAAGGGCCTTCGAAACCGTCTTTGAAACCTTTGATCCGGTGTTCCAGGGCGACGT
Source organism: Verrucomicrobiota bacterium (assembly GCA_019243005.1). Lineage (GTDB taxonomy): Bacteria > Verrucomicrobiota > Verrucomicrobiia > Chthoniobacterales > JAFAMB01 > JAFBAP01. Next base: position 14,309 of record JAFAUY010000444.1, read on the forward strand.
TGCCCACTTCCGGGTTTAGGATGAGGACCTTCTTCACCCCCATGTCCTTCATGCGTTCGCCGGCCTGTTTGCCGGCGCTCTCTTCGTGCTGCCCGATGTACATCAGACAGCCGAGCTTTTTATACGAGTCCCGTCCCGAGTTGATCGCAATCACCGGAATTTTTGCCGCCACCGCGGCCCGAATCGGTTTAGCCAAAGCATTAACGTCCGGGATCGTCACGATCAACCCGTCCGGTTTGGACGCCACGGCCGCGTCGATCATCTGCGACATCGCGGCGAGGTCGAACTTCTCGGGGGCACGGTAATCGAGGTCGCAGCCGGTCTCCCTGGCGGCGGCTTCCAGGCCGTTTCTTACGACGAGCCAGAACGCATCGGCTGCCTGGCCGTGGGTGACGGCGACGATCCGCGGCCTGATCTGGGCAACGCCGGAAAGGGGAACGAGCAGGCTCGCCGCCGTGCAGGCGAGCCAGGACACAATTTTAAACTTCATCATACAGCCGGTCATAAGAGTGGTTCTTCGGTCTGGTTACGACGACCTTCCCGCGGCGCCCGGACCATTCCACACCAATTCTTTTGAAAAGATCTGGCCCGGAACCTGAGAAGCGGTCAGGATAATAGACTGGCTCGTCAGGCCCCGATCTGTCGAGTCTTGCCGACGCGTTCATTCCCCTGACGGAGTCGTATGGACACCAGCCGAGAACAGAGCGACCCGAGGCGGGTCTCCACGCTAACCCTTTCACTGCTGACGCTGAAGGTTTGGCTCGTCGAACACCTCCGGATTCGAGAGCGGCAGGCCATGCTCATCTGGGCGGTGGTGATCGGCGTGCTGGGCTGCGTCGCCGACGAGAGTTTTCGCAGGGTGAGCGAACTTGTCCACAACCTGACGACCGGCAGCGATCTGGAAATCATTTCGTCCTTTGCCCGGCTGCCCTGGTGGCAAAAAGTCGCCGTGCCCACGGTCGGCGGCTTGCTGGCCGGTTCCACTCTCTTGATCGGGAACCGCCTCCTCGCAGGCGTCCGCCAAAAGTCGACGACCGATTACCTGGAGGCGATCGTCGTCGGGAACGGCGTCCTTTCCCTTCCGGCCAGCTTCGTCAAAACCCTCTCAGCCATGTTTTCCATCAGCACCGGGGCATCGATCGGCCGGGAAGGACCGCTCGTGCAGATTTCTTCCCTGGTTGCTTCGTTGATCGGCCAGGCTCGGAATTTTCCGGTGCCGCAACGGCGGCAACTGGTCGCGTGCGGGGCCGCCGCCGGGCTTGCCAGCGCCTACAACGCACCGATTGCCGCGTCGTTTTTTGTGGCCGAGATCATCTTGGGGACCGTGGTGGTCGAGGCGCTGGGACCGCTGATCCTGGCGGCGGTGGTTTCAACTTTCACCTCCCAGCTCCTGCACGGTGGCGGGCCGATCTACAAATCACCCGGCCTGATCCTGCACAGCCAATGGGAACTCATCCCCTTGTCGATCATCGGCGTCGTCTCGGGCTTCCTGGCACCCGCCTACCTGCGCTTCCTGCGGATCACCGAGCGTATGTTCTCCAAGATTCACGTCCCCGTACCGGCGAAGCTTGCGCTGGGAGGTGTGATCGTCGGTGCACTCTCCATTCTGAGTCCTGAAGTGTGCGGGAACGGGCAGGGACTGTTGATTTCGCTCTTTCACCAGAACTGGTTCTGGGACGAGATCCTCGCCATTCTTTTGCTCAAGCTGATCGCAACCGCCGCCATCTTCGGTTCGGGGGCGGTTGGCGGCGTCTTTACCCCGACTTTGTTCATCGGCGCTTCAATCGGCATGGTGTACGGCCGGGCGATTCTGCACCTCGCGCCGCAATTGCAGCCGGACCCCCTGGCGTACGGCATCGTCGGCATGGGCTCCTTCATTGCCGCAACGACCGGGGCCCCCCTGATGTCGATCCTGATGGGGTTTGAGCTTACCCTGGATTACCAGATCGCGCCGCTTCTCATGGTAAACTGCATCGTCGCCTACTACTGCAGCAGCCTGTTCGAGAAGCGGTTCATGTACGGGGAATCGCTCGAGCGCAAAGGCGCCGCCTTCTTCAATCAGCAACTGGCGGAGGCAAACCTGGGCGACTTGATCCGGCATAACCCCCTTACCCTGCCCAAGAACGCGACGCTGGCGGAGATCGCGCGCGCGTTCGTGAACAACCAGTTCCAGCACATCTATGTCGTCGATAAAGATGGCCGGTTCCTCGGTGCCATTTCACTCCATGCCATCAAAGAGTTCCTGAACCAGCCTGAACTGGAGATGGTGATTGTGGCAACCGATATCATGGACGACAACTTCCCGCGAATTTCGCGGCCTGAGGGTATCGGCGAGGCGCTGGAGAAATTTTCGGCCACGCCCGCCGAGCGATTACCGGTGGTCGATAATCTCCTTTCACAGCGGCTCATCGGCAGTATTTCCAAGACGGACCTGATCCTCCATCTCGCCGGTAAACAAAGTGCGAATCGAGACGGCACCCTTTCGTCCGTATGAAGCTTGCCCTGGTATGGATGGCCTGGTGGGTGCTACTGCCGGTCGCGGTATCGGCTGAAACGGTTTGTCTGATACGCGTGGACGGCGTGATCGGGCCGGCCACGGCGGGTTACGTCTCGCGAGGCATTGACGACGCCCGGGCCCGGAACGCCCAGTGCCTGATCATCCAGCTCAACACGCCGGGCGGTTTGCTGGACTCCACCCAGACGATCGTGCAAAGGTTTCTGGCATCCCCGGTGCCCGTGGTGGTTTACGTGGCGCCGATGGGCGCAACCGCGACCAGTGCGGGCTGCTTTATCACCCTGGCGGCAAACGTCGCCGCGATGGCCCCGGCCACGACCATCGGTGCGGCGCACCCCGTCATCCTCGGTGGCGGCGAACAGCAACTCGACCCCACGATGAAGCAAAAGCTGGAGAATTTCTCCGTCAGCTACATAGAAGCGATCGCCGGCCGGCGTCACCATAACATCGAGTGGGCCAAATCCGCGGTGCGGGAAAGTGCGTCGATCACTTCAGAAAAAGCGCTCGAATTGAAGGTCATCGACCTGATCGCAGCCGATCTGCCGGATCTATTGAAGCAATTGAACGGCCGCGAGATAGATGGCAAGGCGCTTAAAACCGCCGGCGCCACCGTGGCAGAGATCAAGACGTCGGTGGCCGAACGCGTTTCCCAGATGCTTTTCCGGCCGGAGGTAATGTTCATTCTGATGCTTATCGCAGTTTACGGAATCATCGGCGAACTAACTGCACCCGGTGCGATCCTTCCGGGCGTAGCCGGTGCGATCGCGTTGATTCTGGCGCTCTACCTGGCGTCGGTTTTACCCATCAACGTGACGGGCCTGGCGCTAATCATCCTGGCATTGGGATTGTTTACCATTGACGTCTTTGCGCCCACGCACGGCGTGCTGACGGCCGGCGGGATCGTCTCGTTTGTGCTCGGCTCGCTCATGCTCTTCAACCGTGCCGATCCGCTGTTTCGATTATCCCTCAGCTACATCATCCCGGCTACCCTGGTGACGGCGGCGTTCTTTGTGTTTGTCGTCGGCAAGGGTTTGCGCGCCCAACGGTTGCCGGCCAAGACCGGGGTAGGAACGATGGTCGGCAAAACGGCAACCGCCTTGACCCCGATCAACTCAGGCGGCGGACAGGTTTTTATCGACGGCGAGTATTGGAGTGCGGTAAGCGATGCGCCGATCGAAACGGGCCAGCTTGCGGAAGTCATGGCCGTGCAGGGACTCACGTTGAAAGTGAAGCCGAAAGGGAGGACCGAATAATCCGGGTTTGCTGTGCGTCTGACCTGGCGTGAAGAATCTACTTCTGACCTTTGCAGTCCTCGGCTCCGTGGTCGGCACCTCGCTACCCGCAAGGGCCGACGAAGATCGTCGGGATCGTGATTGGAACGACCCATACTGGCGTGAGCACCACTATGGTTACTGGCACGGCGAACGGGGATATTGGCGGCATCATCACCACCACCATGAGTTCATTAAGGTGGGCCCGGTGACCATCGAAAAACGCTGAAGATTTATCCTGGCTTTAACGGAGGTTGGCCATCGCTCAAAGCGCTCCGGAAACGGTTCCGGAGCGCTTTTCAAATTCCAAACGGGCTCAAAAATGAAATAAACGGCTAAAGCAAAGGGCCGGTGTGGCCGTTCGAAACCCTCGAACGCTCAAGGACGTAACCTGATTCCACACCGTCATGGCCCGACCGTACCGCTTACGAACTTTCGAAAAGGATCCTAACCACCGTTCAAACCTCTACGCCGGCGCACCCATGCCGTGGTTCCTGCGGCTCACCGATTCCGGCATCGGCATTCACTACGGGCCTAACCCGGGCCACCCAGCCAGCCACGCGTGCGTCCGCCTCGGCAGTCTCGCCGAGGCCAAACAAGTCTTTCAAAATTGCCCGCTCGGCACGGCGGTAATCATCGAGTAACGCCACCCGCCACCCCTCCTCATTTGTGGCATTTTTCCGCTTGTGGCATTTGTGGCATTCTCTTAGAGCTTGCTGGGGCGAATGGCGACGTTT
>JAFAUY010000105.1 GCA_019243005.1 Verrucomicrobiota bacterium
CTCAACGTCGTCGTCACGGAAAAAAAGACCGGCAACCTGAATTTCGGGGCCGGGTTCAGCTCGACCGAAGGCCTCCTTGGCTTCGGCGAACTCTCACAGGGAAACTTCGACATCACGAATTGGAGGACCTTTACCGGGGCCGGCCAAAAGTTTCGTTTGCGCGCGCAGATCGGCACCGAAGAGAAGTATGTGGAACTCTCTTTTACCGAACCGTACTTCCTGGATCAGCGGCTGGCGCTCGGCTTTGACGCGTTCTATCGCGACCTGCAGTACACCAGCGATGTGTATAACCAGAAGGAGTACGGATTCGACGTTTTCCTGCGCAAACCGATCACGACCTTCCTGGCCGCCAAGCTTCAATACCAGCTGGAGGACGTGGAAATCTACGGCGTTACCTCGACGGATCCGGCGATCACCAGCCAGGCAGGTTATAATCTTGAGAGCCGCGTTACCCTCAGCCTCACCTACGATAAACGCGACAGTGCATTCCTCACGCGCAAAGGCACCCGCATTGACGCGGCAGTGTACGTTTCCGGCGGTCCCCTCGGCGGTGACGTGAATATCTACGGCTTCGACGTGAACGCGGCGCAATATTTCCACCTGCCGTTCGATACGATCCTGACCCTGAACGGCGAGGTCGCCGCCCTGGATATGTATAATGGCAGCACCGAGGTGCCGATTTACGACCGGCTTTACCTCGGCGGCGCGGATACCCTGCGCGGTTTCAAATTCCGCTACGTCGGACCCAAGGACGCCGCGGGCGATCCGATCGGCGGCCTCTCGATGGCCCGCTTCACCGCGGAGTACACGATCCCGGTGATCGAACGGGTGCGCGTCGCCGTGTTCTACGATACCGGTTTCGTGAATGCCGGTGCGTGGAATTTTGGCACCGGCAACGTCAACTCAGACATCGGTTTTGGTGTGCGCCTGAATCTGCCGATCGGGCCGATTCGAATCGACTACGGCATACCTTTGCAAACTGACCGTTTCAACAGTTCAAGCGGTAGATTCCAATTTAGCGTGGGCTATCAATTTTGAACGAAACCAGGCGCATGCGGTCCAACTCAAACCTAACAACCTCTCCGGAGAAGAAGTAAGCAATTGTATCCTATGAAAAAAACGTTGTCCTTGGCGGCCGCCGGAATATTCGCCGCAGCTTTTGCATCTGCCGTGCCGGCTAACGCGGAAGTGAAAGTTGGCACGATCGACATGCAAAAGGTCTTCGTCGCTTATTACAAAACGAGAGACGCTGAAGACAAACTCACCGATGCCCAGAAGGCCTACAAGGAGGAGCTCGATCAGCGAATGGATCTTTACAAGAAGAACCTCCACTCGATCAATAAGCTGAACGAGGAAATGAACCGGCCCGAACTGAGCACCGCCAGCAAGGATCAGAAAGGACAGGAACGGGACGCAAAGATCGCCGAGACCAAAGGGTTGGAGAAAGAAATCGGTGAGTTCCGCGCGACCCGCGAAAAGCAGCTGCAGGAGCAGGTCAACCGCATGCGCCAGGGCATCATCGAGGAGATCATGCGCGTGGTGAACGAGCAGGTGAAAGCGCAGAATTTCGACCTGGTCTTCGACAAGTCCGGCCAGAGCCTCAATTTCGGTGTGCCGGTACTGGTTTACTCACGCGAAGCGATGGACTTCAGCGAATCGGTCATCACCAAGCTTAACGCCAACCGTCCGCCGCCGTCTTCCAAGCCCGAGAGGACAGGGAGCGCCGCCCAGCCGTCCGGCACAAACACCCCGGCCACGACCACCAGACCCGGCGGTTTTCCCCCGAGTCCGGCGGCCCCCAGAAAACCGTAATTGGGTGCCGGGTGACGCGTAACGGGTAACGGTTCCGCGTTACCCATTACCGGTTCCGTTACCCGTTCCGCCCAGCTTTCGCTCGATCGAGCCGCCGTCATTCATCCGTTTCAGCACCAGGATAAACCGCCGCTGCAGGCGGGGAGTGGGATGCAACGGATTCCAGCCCCGAGGAAAGGGCAGCAGGGCTGCCAGCATCGCCCCCTGGGTGCGGGTCAACCGGGCCGCACTGACCCCGTAGTACCGTTCCGCCGCCGCCTGGATCCCGTAAATGCCGTCCCCGAGCTCGATCACATTCACGTAAAGTTCGAGAATCCTTTCCTTGCTCAGGAGGCGTTCCATCAAAAAGGTGTAATACGCTTCGACGGCTTTGCGCAGCCATGAGCGACCCTGCCACAGAAACACGGAACGGGCGCATTGCATGCTGATGGTCGAGACGCCGCGCACGGGTTGATTTTTCGCCTTGGCCTGCGCCATGGCTTCCTCCATCTCGATCCAATCGAAGCCGTCGTGCTTGAAAAAACGGCTGTCCTCCATCTGCCAGATGCCCTTAAGGAAGTTATCTGAAACCGCATGCAGGGGCACCCAGCGGTAGTCGATGCCGGCCCGGTAAGGGGATCCGAGCCAGTGTTCGACCTGACGTTGAATCATCACCGTCGTGATCGGGGGATTCCAAAACTGCACGAAGGCCACTTCGGCCATGGGAATCGTTAGAAGCAAGGCCGCAATCGTCACCAGGCTGACGAAGATCCGACGTCCCCGATTCGGCGCCTTGACCGGTCTTGCCCCCATACCAACGCTAGGTTTCGAAACGGACGGCCACCGACCGGCCGTGGGCGTCCAGCTGCTCAACCTCGCTGAATCGGCGCAACGTTTCGGCTGACTTTTCCAGCGCGCCGCGATCATACGCCACCAGGCTCGTCCGGCGCTGGAACTGATCCACCGTGAGTCCGCTGAATGATTTGGCGGCGCCGCCGGTCGGCAGCGTATGGCTGGGTCCCGCCATGAAGTCGCCTGCGACTACCGGGGAAAAAGGACCGAGGAAAATGGCGCCGGCCGTGACGATGTCGGCCGCGAGGTCGCTCGAATTTTCCATCACCAGGGAAAGGTGTTCCGGCGCAAAAGCATTTGCGACCTGGACGGCCTGCAGCCGGTCGCGGGCAATCACGATTGATGCGTTCTCTTTCAAAACCTGCCGGAGAAAAGTCTGCCGATGCAACCGGCCCAGTTGGCGCTCGATGACGGCGGGCAGGTCCGCCGCGAGGGCACCATCCGTGGTGACCAGACAAATCACACTTCCGGAGCCGTGTTCGGCCTGGGCCAGGAGATCCGCCGCAACGAACTCGGCGTCAGCCGTGTGGTCCGCGAGCACCAGGATCTCGCTCGGTCCGGGAAGCAGATCGACGCTTACGTACCCGAACACTTGCCGCTTGGCTTCCGTCACGTAGGCGTTTCCCGGACCGAAAACTTTCAGAACCCGCCGGATGCTTTGCGTTCCGAACGCCAACGCGCCAATCGCTTGCGCGCCTCCCACTTTGTAGACTTCCGTCGCTCCGGCCAGGTGGATGGCGGCCAGCAAATTGCGATCGATTATCCCTTCGCGGTTTGGCGGGGACGTAACCACGATCTCCGGCACGCCCACCGCGCCGGCCAGGCACACGTTCATGATCGCGGAAGAAACCAGGGGCGCCGTACCCGCGGGAATGTAAATGCCCACCCGCGGATACGGATCAAAACGCTCACCCACCATTGCGCCCTGAAAATTCTGGGCCGACCAGTCGGTCCGCCGGCTCCGCATCGCAAATTCCCTTACATTCGCGCTGGCCGCCTTGAACGCTTCTTGCACCTGTGGATCCAGGTGGCCCATCGCGGACCGGATCTCCGCCTCCGTCACCTGCAAGCCGGTCCCGGCCAGGTCCACGTGATCGAATCGCTCGGAAAACCGTCTCAACGCCTCATCGCCGTCGCGACGGACCTCGGTCAGGATCCCGGCCACGCTTGACGCGAGTTCCGGCGCGGGCGCATAGCGGCGGTCAAGCTGATCCTCCCAGCGCGCAAAAGGGTCATTGCGTAAATCGATCACCTTCATGGAGGCCCCACTCTGCGCCAAGCGGGTTCTACCCGCAAGATTGCCTGCTTCAAAAGGGGGTCAACGAGGGCGTCCCGTTGCTTCAGCCCCGGGAGTTGCTTACCGTGACAATTTGGACAGCCGGCCTGACAGCGCCTACCGATTCCCGATCGGCCCATGGAGCCGTTTCGGGGCCGCCGTCGACGTGATCCGGATCAACTCGCTGGCCGTGAAGCACCATGCCGCCCGGCGGTATTGGGTCAAGGAGCGCAACCTCGGGAGCCGGTGGGTGATAAACGGTGCAAACGCCTTCTTTCGGGTGGTGCGCAATCCTGTTTTTGTCTTCGCCAACGTGGCAGCCTGGCAAAACTGGGAGGTGCGCTGCTTCAGCCTCCTGAATGGAGATCGCTTTACCGCTTTCTCAGTCGGGCAGGCCGTCTGGATGGACGACCTTCCGGGCGAAGACCTTGCGCTGCTGGCCAGGCAGGCGCGCCTTCAACCCGTACAGCTGGCGGCGGCCGGGGCGGAGTTTCGTCGCATGCACGAACTCTGGTCACCCGAGTTCAAGGCGAAGTGGTCGCATGGGGATCCGCACCTTGGAAATGTGATCTTCGATGCCGGAACCGGGCGGGCGCGGGTCATCGATTTCGAGACGACGCACCGCCGTCATCTGCCGCCCGAGCAGCGGCACGCGGACGACCTGAAAGTGTTCTTGCTCGATCTCCTGGGGCGCAGCACCGATGGCGAATGGCCGGAAAATGCCGCCGCCTTTCTACGTGCTTATGGATGTACCGGCGTACTGGACCGGTTACGGCGAAATTTTGTCATGCCTTCGGGGGCGGAACGATTATGGTGGGCGATTCGGACGAGTTACCTTCCCGGGGTTTTGTTGCGGCGCCGTGTGAGCGAGTTGCAATCAGTAATCCCTTGAGGGCTAATACGGATCGCGGATCAAAGAGATAGTTTTCCCACAGGGCGTAAACTGTCCGTTTGATCCGCAATCCGTATGAACTTACCCGCGAGTCCGGCGCCGGTGCCGCGTCCGTGCCCAGATGAAGAAAATCATTATCCGCACTTTTCAGGCTGTCTTCACGATCGGTATTCTCGTCTGGGTTTTTCATGACCCGAACAAGCGTGCACAAATGGCGGCCGCCTTTACCAGGGCTGATCCGTTGTGGATGCTGATCGGTTTGCCGGTCGCGTTCGTGGGCGAAATCGCCAACATCATGCGGTGGCGGATTCTCCTGCGCGTTCAAGGCATGCACTTGAGCTGGGGCCGTTCCTTTCTGCTGTTTTTTGTCGGGCTGTTCTTTAACCTCTTCATGCCCGGTTACACCGGCGGCGACTTCGCACGGCTTTACTATTTAATGCGCGAATTTCCCGACCGGAAAAAACAGGCGGTGCTGACCATCGTCATGGACCGGCTCATCGGCATCGTCGCCCTGGTCTTGACGGCCGCCGCCACCACCCTGCTCCGTTGGGATTGGCTCCGGCAGACGCCGGAATCTTCCGTCCTGCTCTGGACCCTGGTGGCGATGCTGGCCGGCTTTACCGTCATGCTGGCCGGCTCCTTTACCCTGAGCGGACTAAAGGTGGCCGAGCGCTTGCCGCATCATTTTCCGTTTCGCGAGCGGATCGTGGAAACGTCCGAAGCTTACCATGAGTTTGCCCGGGCCAAGCTCTCGACCTGGTACGCCCTCCTGCTTTCCTTCCCGGTACTCTTCTCTTTCTACGGGGCTTTTTATTGTTCCGCGAAGGCGGTCCACGCCGACGTTTCGATGCTGGACATGTTCAGCATCATGCCGATCGTGACCATCATCATTTCGCTGCCGATCACCCCGAGCGGCGTCGGCTTCCGTGAGTCCCTCATCGAAATTTTGCTTCGCGACCTTTGCGGCGTCCCGACTCAGCTCGGGGTCCTGGTCTCACTGCTCGGCTTCGCCTTCTTCGTGCTGTTCGGGCTCATCGGCGGCATCGCTTACCTGTTCTATTCGCCCAAGACCCGCCCAGGCTGGCGAGAGATGGAGACCGAGGTCGAACGCGCGCACGAGTTCACCGATTCCTGAAAGCAAATGCCACAAGCCGAAAAATGCCACAAATGGAAGAGTGGCGCGTATCAAGGTCCGGTCCGGGTTTGTGGATCTCTTTTCTGCGTTGGCTGCGTGTTCTGCGGATCCGCCGCCTCCGAGGGGGTTCCGTGGTGGCAGCACGTACGGGCGTGCGGCGGATGATCTTCAATCTGTGTCAATCTATGTAATCTGTGGATCTCTTTTGTGTTTTCTGCGTGCTCTGTGGACGCATCTGGTTTTGTTGAGGGATGAATTTCCTCCTTGGTCATTCCCCTGACCCCGACGACGCGTTCATGTTCTACGCGCTGGCCGAGCACAAGATCGACACTCGAGGGCACCGATTCGAACACATCCTGCAGGACATCGAGACGCTGAACCAGCGGGCACTCAAGGGAGAGCTTCACATTTCGGCCGTCTCGATCCATGCGTACGCTTACCTGGCCGACAAGTACGCCCTCCTGCCGTGCGGTGCGAGCATGGGCGATGGGTACGGTCCGATGCTGGTAACGCTGCAAAAACCGCCGTCGTCGGGTGACGAGGCGGTTCGCGGCTGGCTTCAGCGGAGCACGATTGCGGTGCCCGGGCTCAAGACCAGCGCTTACCTGGCGCTGCGGCTCTTTGCCGGGGAGGTTAAGGCCGTGGTGGTCCCTTTTGATGAAATTTTCGCGTTCGTCAAGGCGGGCAAAGCCGATGCCGGCCTCATCATTCACGAAGGCCAGCTCACCTATGCGGACGAAGGTTTCTCGCTGGTGCGCGACCTGGGTGCCTGGTGGAAAGAGCGCACCGGACTGCCTCTACCTCTCGGGGGCAACGTTATCCGCAAGGACCTTCCGCCGGAGCTGCGCAAGGAAATTTCCGGCATTCTGGAGGAGAGCATCCGGTACGGCCTCCGGCATCGCCGGGCCGGCGTGGAACACTCGATGCCTTTAGCGCGCGGGCTGGACCTGGCCAAGGCGGACCGGTTTATCGGCATGTACGTCAACGACTTTACCATCGACTACGGCGATACCGGACGCGCCGCCATTCGCGAGTTCCTCGGCCAGGCGGCTGCCCGCAAGCTCATCCCGCAGCCCGTCGAGCCGGAGTTCGTGCAGTAAAGAAAAAGGCCGGCTTGCGCCGGCCTTTTTCAGAGAACGTTTTGCCGATCAGATCGATGCGGCTAGCGGCGGAACAGCACGTTTGGAACCGCGTGTTGTTCCGGAGGGCACGGCGCATTCAGAGGCACGTCCGTCGCCTTTGAGTTGCTCTGGACGAGGCCCTGGGTCACCAGGTACTCTTCCACTTCTTCACCGCTGATGTCGGACAGCATGATGCCGTTGATTTCGACGCAGGGCGAAAGCGGTTGGCCGCTCTTTTGTTCCATTTCCCAACGAAAGGCGGGATTCTTGATGATGTCTTTTTCTTCGTAAGGCAGGTCGTACTTTTTCAGGACCGCGCGGACGCCATTGCTCCATCCGCAGCTGGTCTTGAGGTACGCAACGATGTGCGGTTTTTCCATAGGGATTTAAGGGTTCGTCGTCTCGTCTGGTTATTTCTTACGATCGCCCGGCCGGTACTCTTCTTCAGCCGCCTGGAACGCCTGCTCCAGGCCGACCATGTCCTCGCCCGGACGCAAGCTGTCGAAAGCTTCGGTTTCCCGGCGGAGTTCGTCATCGGAGTAGTGGGCGGCCTTGATCGAGAGGCCGATGCGGCGCTCGTTCTTGTCTACCTTGATCACGCGCGCTTCCACCTCCTGGCCCACCTTCAGGACGTCCTTGACCTTCGCCACGTGTTCCTCGCTCAGTTGCGAGATGTGCACCAGGCCGTCGATATCATCCTGCAATTGCACGAACGCGCCAAAGCTGGCCAGCTTGGTAACCTTGCCGTGCACGAGGTCACCGATCTTATACTTCTGATCGATTTCCTTCCACGGATCGGACTCAAGTTGTTTGATACCCAGGCTGATGCGCTGGTTGACCTTGTCGATGTCCAGCACAACCGCTTCGACCTCATCGTTTTTCTTCAGCACTTCGCTGGGATGATTGATCTTGCGGGTCCAGCTGAGGTCGGACACGTGGATCATGCCATCGATGCCTTCCTCGAGTTCCACAAACGCGCCGTAAGCGGTCATGTTGCGGATCTTGCCGCGTACCCGGGAGCCGATCACGTATTTGTGCTCGATCTCATCCCACGGGTTGGGTTCGAGCTGGCGGACGCCGAGCGAGATCTTTTGTTCTTCCTTGTTGACCCCGAGCACCACCGCCTCGATTACCTGACCCTGCGTCAGGACATCCGACGGGCGGGTGACCCGCTTGGTCCAGGAAAGTTCCGACACGTGGATCAAGCCCTCCACGCCCTCCTCAATCTCGACAAACGCGCCGTAAGGCACCAGGTTGGTGACCTTGCCGCGCACCCTGGCGCTAACGGGGAATCGCTCCTCGATCTTATCCCAGGGATTACGCTGGGTCTGTTTGAGGCCGAGCGAGACGCGCTCTTTTTCCCGGTTGATGTCGAGCACCACCACCTCGACTTCCTGGCCGATCTTGAGCAGTTCGCTCGGGTGGGTCAGGCGACCCCACGTCATGTCGGTGATGTGCAACAGGCCATCCATACCGTCCAGGTCGATGAACGCACCGAAATCGGTCAGGTTCTTGACCGTACCCCGGACGGTGTCGCCGACCTTTACGGTCTCAAGGAACCGGGCGCGTT
>JAFAUY010000167.1 GCA_019243005.1 Verrucomicrobiota bacterium
TGCGACCGACGGCCTTCTCGTCGCCATCCAGAATCTGATCCAATACGGATCACCCGGATTACCAACGCCAACTATCATCAGCATGAGCTATGGGGAGAGTGAGACAATCCTGGGGGTCGCCAATCAAGCATATTATAGTATCTACCAGACCGCGGTTGCCATGGGCGTTTCAATTTTCGTGAGTGCCGGCGATGCCGGCCCCGCCGAAAGTGATCGCACCAACAAGGACGGCACCCCGCAAACAGCGACACACGGCATCAACGTCAACGGGCACGCCTCGACACCCTACAACGTCGCCGTCGGAGGCACCGATTTCAGCGATACCTATTCCGGAACCGTCAGCACCTATTGGAATTCCATGAACCTTCCGGGGCAGCATTGGGGCACGGCTAAATCCTATATTCCGGAAATTCCCTGGAACAACAGTTGTGGCAACCAGCTTTTAGCCAGCTTTGAAGGTTACAGCACCACTTATGGCCCCTCGGGATTCTGTAACAATCTTCCCAACGTCAACATCTCAAACCTGTACTTGCCCGACGGCACTGCCGATCTCGCTACCGCCCGGGGCGGGTCCGGCGGGCCGAGCGCCTGCGCGAACCCAAGCGCGCCTACGGTTCCTGGCGTCGTCAGCGGGGGCCCGACGAATTGCAAGGGATGGCCTCGGCCCTCCTGGCAAACCGGCGTGGTCGGGCTTCCGGACGACGCGAACGGCAACGTGAGGGTGCTGCCGGACATGTCGCTGTTCGCTGCCAACGGTCCTTGGAATCATTCCTATGCGTATTGCTATTCCGGTCCAGTGCCGTCTGGTTCATCGGGTATGCAAAAAACCTGCGTCAAGGACGACACTACAACTTGGAAATACAGTGGAGGCACTTCTTTCGCGTCGCCGATCATGGCGGGCATCCAGGCACTGGTGAACCAGCGCGCCGGCTCGGCCCAGGGCAATCCCAACTACCGGTACTATCAACTCGCTGCCCAGGAATACGGATCGAGCATGAGCACGGCCTGCGACTCCAGCCTCGGCAACGCCGTCGCAAGCTCGTGCATCTTCTATGACATCACGATGGGTAGTAACGACGTTCCCTGTACCTATTACGCCAGTGCTCCCGTCACTATCTACAACTGCTATGGGCTGCCTGCCACGCCTCCCGCGCCTCCCGCCACGGCCTACGGCGTGCTCTCCACGTCCAACACCTCCTATGAGCCGGCGTTTCGGGCGAGGACGGGCTGGGACAACGCGACCGGTATCGGCAGCGTAAACGTCGCCAACCTGGTAAACAGCTGGAACGTCCAATCCAACACCCACGATTTCAACGGCGACGGAAAAAGCGACATCGCGTGGCATGACAACAGCGGCAACACCGCGATCTGGCTCATGAACGGCACATCGGTGCAGTCGAGCGCCATACTGGGTACCGTCGCCAATACGTGGTCGATCTTCGGGCAGCGCGACTTCAATGGCGACGGCAGAAGCGATCTTCTGTGGCGCGACACCAGCGGCAACACAGCGATCTGGATCGTGAACGGTACGCAGGTCGCCTGGACCGTGGGACTCGGTAACGTCCCCACCCGCTGGTCGGTGCTGGGCACCGGTTTATTCCCCGGCGAAGGCTTCAGCACCATTTTTTGGGGCGACACCAGCGGCAACGTCGCGCTTTGGCTCGTGAACGTATCGAACGCCACGCAGCCCCCCGCCGTGAACGTCGTGGCTGCGTCGCTCGGAAGCATGCCGTTCGGTTGGAGCGTGGCCGGAGTAGGTGACTTCAATGGCGACGGACAAAGCGACCTGCTGTTGCGCGATCTCCGCGGCGACACTGTGATCTGGTTCGTGAACGGAACGAATGCCCCGACGTCCGCCGTCGTCGGAAACATTCCCACGAGCTGGTCGGTGGTCGGCACCGGAGACTACAACGGTGACGGCAAGAGCGATATCGCGTGGCGCGACCACAGCGGCAATGTGGCGATCTGGCTCATGAATGGCGCGTCGGTCTCTGCATCCGGGGGATTGGGCAACGTTTCGACGACGTTTTCCATCATTCAAAGCGGAGATTACGACGGGAACGGCACCAGCGATTTGCTGTGGCGCGACACCAGCGGCGATATTTTCATCTGGTTCATGAGCGGACTAACCGTGGCTTCGCCCGGTGTCGTCGGCAACTTACCGACCACTTGGTTCGTGCCGTCGGTTCATCCCGAGTGACGAGGACGTGCCGGCCGCGCGCCGCCGGTCGTCATTTCATCGCCGGATCGCGCCAGGCTTCGCGGCGCCCACATAGGTGAGGAGCGCGCGCGTCTCGGGGATCTTCTCCGGCGCGACGGTGAGCAAAT
>JAFAUY010000348.1 GCA_019243005.1 Verrucomicrobiota bacterium
CTCTGGCACCGGGGTGCCGCCAAGCGAGCCGAATTGCACATTCGCCGAGCCACGGGCAGCAGTTGTCTTATCATCCGGAACGTCGACCGACACCGTCCAGTTATCGGTGCTGTTCTGCACCCAGTTCAGGGTGACAGTGTGCACTGTGCCGAGCGAATCATAAACATTGATATTGGACGAAATTGGCGAACTCGCGGTTCCCGTCCCGCTGGCGGGCGTTGCTGGAAGGTTCGCTGAAAGCGTGACCTGTGACGTCGGAACCGGACTGTAGCTTGTCTGGGCCACCTGGATGGGAACAAGCGCGTTCTGATTGACTGTCCCGGTCGTGGGATCGACCGGCCAGCCGTTCAGATATAGGCCGCTGCTGTTCACCAGGTAGCCATTCTTGTCGAGCTGGAAGTCGCCTGCGCGAGTGTAGTACTGCTGCGGATTAAAGGTCGGAACACCATTGGCCTGACCCGTCTTCTGCGAAACCGCGAAAAATCCCTGACCGGTGATCGCCAGACCCAGCGGATTGTCGGTCTGGGCAATTGTGCCCTGTACGTTGTTCACGTAATCTGGCCTTGCCACCACGGAACCCGGATCATTGACCGTGGTGTTGCTGGTCGTCAGGTAATCTACGAAGCTCGTATCCACGCGTTTGAACCCAACCGTTTGGCTGTTGGCGACATTGTCGCTGATGTTCCCAAACGCGTTGGACTGAGCATTCAGCCCGGCGATTGCCGTATTCATGGCGCCGAACAGCGACATGGTTCGTTCCTCACTGCTGGTTAGTGCATAGGCTCGCCGGGCGTCTCGCAGGAAATGTGCCAGCGGAACCTCATTGTCCGTGGCTTGGGTTCCGGCCCGCGATAGGGATTCCTTGCGCCTGGTAGGCAGGCTCGCCCCGGCAATTGTTGCCGCCCCTCCGTTATGGCCCGAAGAGCGTCAGCTGCGACTTTGATCCATGCAGCAAAGAACCGGTTGGTCCGGTCGGCATCAGGCAATGCCAAACTTGATCTTGGCACGTCATTTGCTGGAGCGGGTAGCAGGAGGCCTACACATGCCCGCAGCCTTGGGTATTCAATTGGATATCAGTGCCATCATGGCAGGGACCGTGGCCAGTGAAAAACCAGCCTCCGGACTGTCCGGCTTTATCCAGGAGCTTGCGCTCGCGACCGGAGCCGATCGGCCGGCCGGCAATGACACCTTGCCGATAGCCGGTCCTTCCACCACCGCGCCAGCTTTGGCGAGCAACACATCCATGGTCAATGGAATCGTTAGCGTCAAAGCGCGCATACCAACGCAGACCGACCAGACTGCTGTGATACCGTTACCCGGGGTGGACCTCGGCAACACGGCCGGTTTGGTACCTAAGCCCGCTTTAGCGACTGCAGCGGATCGGCCGAGTGGCAATGAAGCATCGACGATAGGCAACTCGTCTACCGAGGCGACACCTCAGGCGAACAATCCACCCGCGACTGATGGAAACACCAACGTCGATGCGCGCCTGCCGACGCAACCCGAGCAGGTTGTTGCGGCAACCCTTCCGGTGCCGGCCGCAACCACGCAGGGCGCCAAACCGACATCGAACGACACCAAACCCGCATCCCCGCCAAGCTGTGAGCTACAAGCCAATGGGCAAAAGTTGACCCGGTCTCGCCGGAATGCGCCCGAAACTCTCGCAGCACCGGCGCCCGCACTGCTACCTGCCACGGTAATTGCGGCGCCATTCGGGCCGCCAGACCCGCCACCTCCCGTCAGAGCTCCGACGCCGCAAGAGGTGCGTCAGGCGCCGGCCGGAGGCCATTCGCAATCGCCGCCGGCTACGAGCGTTGCAACCGCGGAGACTGTGCCGGCGGCCGCAAAGGACGCAGCTCCATCGCACGTGGATCCCACACCAGCAACCAGCAATGCTTCGGCAACGACTCGCCAACCTGAACAGAGCGTCATAGCCCCAACCAGCGGACCCTCCGTAAGCAGTCAGCAACCCGAGCTGACAGCCGTCGCCCCACTCGTGCCGGCACCCGTGCAAACACAGACGACCGCCCCGGCCCACGCACAGCAGGAAACCGTACCACGGCCCGTCGAGCAGGTGGCGCCAGTGCTGGTCGCCATCGCGCA
>JAFAUY010000335.1 GCA_019243005.1 Verrucomicrobiota bacterium
TCTGCAGTACGGCACCAACCGGTACGCCAACGGCCAGCCGGTGCCGGTCACACGAGAGATGTGAGCGAAATCCATTCCTACGCGTAGCCGTCAAGCGAAAAGGCCGCCCGGCACCAGTGCCCGGCGGCTTTTTGTTTTACCCGGCCCGACGGAGCGCGGGCCGCTTGAAACGGCGCTTCGCAGGTCCCCACCCCGCAAGCGGCCGAACGGGGGCACGGGAGAAAACCTTGCGGCTTTGTTCCCGGGGAAAGTAGAAGAAACCGTGGTGCAAAGATACAGGCCAAACAAAGTTAAAACCGCCATCAATTTCATCCGCCGGATCCGCAACTGGCCGGCCGCGGTGGGAATGAAACTTCGTCCCAGCAAAGGGGCATTGCGATTATTGGAATTTCGCGATGGACTGACCCTCATCATCCGCGTCGGGCAACGAGGCGACGAAGCCGTCATGCATGAAATGCTGTTCGCGGGGGGATACAGGCGGGCGCTTTCCTATCTCTCGACGCTTCCAGAAGGGGTCGTGCTGGATTTGGGGGCGAATTTCGGCCTCTTTTCGTTGCTGGCCGCGAGAGCCAATCCCAAGCTCCGGATTCATGCTTACGAGCCCGGGCCGGAAAACATGGACATGTTTCGAATGAACCTTTTAGCCAATCCCCAGCTGAAGGAACGCATCACGCTCATTTCGAAGGGGGTTGCGGGACGCCCCGGCAAGGGTTCATGGTCCTTCGTTCCCGATAACCCGGGGGCATCCGGATTTTTCAGCCAGGGGCCGCACACGGTGGAGGTGGAACTGGTCTCTTTTCAGCAAGCCCTCGAGGCATGCGGGAGTGAAAGCGCGTTTGTCAAGATGGACATCGAGGGATCCGAGTTCGACATTATCCGAGAGACGCCGCACGCAACGTGGCAGCGCGTTTCCGCGCTGGCGTTTGAGGTGCACGAAGATCCAAGGAACCTAACTTCTCAACAAGAGTTTTTTGCGCGTTTACAAGAGGAAGGCTTTCAAATCGATGAGGAAGACGTCATTTCCTATTTTGCTCACCGGAAATAACTCCGAGCTACGGGTGGTGGCGCGGGCAAAGGGCTTGACGTTGCGCCGATCCGGTTGCAGGTCCAGATAAATGGGCTTGGATTTCAAGAGCGCAGAGTTTCTTTGTACGGAGGTGAGGCGAGGCATTTCCCTCGGGTGCCTGCTGTTGCTCGGCCGGCAAACCGTTTACATGGCGCCGCGGGAAATTGCGAAAGTGAAGGCCTGGACCGGGGTCGCGCTCAAGCCGGCAGGTTTCGCCGACGAATTTTTCCGGGCGCTCGGCGCTGAAAGCATTTCGTTTCTGGACCACTCGAATTACGAGGGAGCCGACCTCGTGCATGACTTGAACGAACCCCTTGCGCGGGAGTATCACGCGCGGTTTGAAACCGTCATTGATGGGGGGACCTTGGAGCACGTGTTCAACTTCCCGATCGCACTCCGGAGTTGCATGGAATCGGTCTGCGAAGGTGGGCGGTTGATGATTTTTTCGATCGCGAATGGTCACATGGGCCACGGGTTCTACCAGTTCAGTCCGGAGCTTTTCTACCGTGCGCTTGCTCCGAGCAACGGGTTTGAAATCGAGCGGTTACTTATCAGGCACGCCGGCGTGTGGTACGAAGCGAGTGATCCGGCCGCGGTCGGGAGCCGGATCGAGGCGGTGACCTCCAGACCCGCCTCGATTT
The DNA here is from genome assembly GCA_019243005.1 of Verrucomicrobiota bacterium. Taxonomy (GTDB): domain Bacteria; phylum Verrucomicrobiota; class Verrucomicrobiia; order Chthoniobacterales; family JAFAMB01; genus JAFBAP01. The sequence goes on from JAFAUY010000335.1 coordinate 1,708, forward strand.
TTGTGTCGGCCAGACGGGTTCACCTGACGAAGATCTTTGAAACCTGGCCGATCCAGAGCGATTACTCGCTTCCGACGCTTCCGCGGGGCGGCGCTGGCTGTGCCTCACCCTCGTGGGCAGAGCGATTGGCGGTGCGCTCGGCGACGTTGGCTGAGCTGCAAGCGAGATGGCGAACTTACCGCGGTTCGTGGCACCGGCATTTATCGAACCGGGCGTTTTTCCGGAAGCTGGGTGCCTCCTTGCTCTAAATCAGACCGAGCGCAAAAATTACGAGGAAGCTCGTATGGCCGAAGATCGTCAGAAATCAGTCATGGACGCCGGTCGAAAATTGCTCGTACTCGCGTACAATCTCATTCGGATCAGTCGCGCCAACCCATCCGGATTGCGTCATGTCTTAGGGGTGGCTCTTTCCGGGAGCAGTGACGTGATCAGTCCGGAGGCCGACGTGCGGTCGCTTCCGGAGATCACCTTGGCCGAGTTGTTTGGAGATAAACAATCGATCCGGGCGGTTGTGGAGGTGTTCAATGACGGGGCGGCCGCCGTCTCCGGGTTGGAGTGCATCGCCCTGTCGGTCTTGATGGTTGCCAACCGCTGCCGTCGAGTGTTCGAATTCGGAACTTACAAAGGCATTTCCACCACCCAACTCGCCCTGAACCTGGCGCCGGGAGGAATGGTTTTCACCATTGATCTGCCCGAAGACGATCCCCGCTACAGCCTCACCATTTCTTCACCGGCGGAGCGGAAACTGACGAAGGAGGCAGGCAAAGGGCGCCTTGTCCCGGAAGATCTCCTGGCCAAGGTGACGTTTTTGCGAATGGATTCCGCAGAATTTGACCCTGCGCCGTTTCTGGAATCGATTGACCTGGCGTTCGTGGACGGCGCACACAGTTACGATTACGTGAAGAACGATTCGCTGAAGGCGTGGCAAATGTTGCGTCCGGGAGGCTGGCTGGTCTGGCATGATTGCAGCCCTCGGCATCGCGACGTCGTTAGATTCCTGAAGAGTTTCCCGTCGGCGGTGAACCGGGTGGCGGGTACCGATCTGGCGTTGAGCCAAAAGCCTGATACGGATCGCGGATCAAAGGGATAGGCCCCCTAGCCCGCAAAAATCACGCGAATGCCGAAACGACGTGCTCATTGCGGGCTAGAAGGCTCTTAAACAGACGCTACGCGTCTGTTTAAGAGCTGGTTTTGAAATTTATGAATCAAATCAAACTGT
>JAFAUY010000401.1 GCA_019243005.1 Verrucomicrobiota bacterium
GTGAAGCGCAGGATCCGCTCGGCCACGCGCAGCCGCATCTGGATGGTGGCGCGGTGAAGCGGCTTGGTGAGAAAATCATCCACACCGGCCTCGGTGGCCTGGTTGAAGTTTTCCACGCTCGTGTCCAGAGCCGTCAGGAGAATAAAATAAGTATAAGAGGTATTTTCCCGGGCGCGCACTTTCCGGCAGAGGTCCAAGCCGTCCATACCGGGCATCATCCAATCGCTGACGATAAGCCGCGTCGGATTTCGGTCGAAGGCAGTCCAAGCCTCCGTCCCGGTGCGCGCCAGGACCACCTCGTGTCCGAGTCGCTCGAGGGTAAGCTGAAGGATTTTTGCGGCCACCGGGTCGTCTTCGGACATCAGAATTTTCATGTAGCGTACGTCAAACGATGGCGTTGAAGGGCGGCGGCCACCCGCTCGAATTCGGTTTGCAGCGCGGAAAGCACGCCCGGTGCGCCGTCCGGAGCGCCGGTGCAGGCGATTCGTTCCAAGGTGGTGCAGAGCTCCTGAAGCCCTTGCGCGCCAAAACTGGCGGCGCTGCCCTTCAGCAAATGCGCCGCTTGTACCAGCCGGTCCGGGTCAGCGTCGGCCACGGCGGCATTGGCCAAGGCCAAGGTTTCGGGCGCACTTTTGAGAAAGAGATCGATTAGTTCGGCCAGCGCAGGCCCGCCGTGGGACAGGTCGTATAAAGCTTCCAGACGCGCAGGATCTACGGCGCGGGCGCCGCAACGTTGCAGCGCAACACGCAATTCCTCCAGCCGCACCGGTTTGCTGATGTAATCGTCCATTCCCGCCAGGAAACATTTTTCGCGATCCCCGCTCATCGCGTGCGCCGTCAAGGCGATGATCCAGATCCGTTTGGGCGAGCCTTGTTCGCGGCGCCGGATTTCAGCCGTTGCCTCGTAGCCGTCCATTTCCGGCATTTGACAATCCATGAGCACCAGGTCGTAGGGGATGCGCTCGAGCGCGGCGATTACTTCAAGGCCGTTGGCAACCGTATCGGCCGAATACCCGAGTTTACGGAGCATGGTGAGCGCCACGCGCTGATTTACGGCGTTATCTTCAGCCACCAAAACCCTCAGCGCCGGCCGGTTCTCGGTCCCCGGCGTTTTCGGGGGCGCCGCAGCCGCTCTGGTACAGGTGCGGAGAACCCGGCTTTCGGCCATCACGTCGCTCAGGCAATCAAGGAACATGGATTGGCGGACCGGCTTGGAGCGGCAGGCGGCAATCCCGGCACCTTCGGCCACCCCGGCGGGCAGCGATTTGCCGAAAGGCATTAACATTACCAGCCGGCTCGCGACCAGCGCCGGGTTGCCTTTGATGGCCCGTGCCAGCTCCAGGCCGTCCATTTGCGGCAATTGCATGTCCGCGACCACCAGCGGGTACGGGTCGTTCTCGGCCGCCGCCCGCTCCAGCCGCGCCAGCGCCGCTTCCGCCGTGCAGGAACTCTCCGCGCGCATCTGCCAGGCAGCCAGTTGCCGGCAAAGAAACTCCCGGCTGGTTTCGTTGGCATCCACGACCAGCACCCGCGCCTGCACCAGGCTGTGATCGAGGTCAGGGTCATGCCGGGCGACGATCTGTTTTCGCAGCGGCACGGTGAACCAGAAGAGCGAACCCTGGCCCGGCGTACTTTCCACGCCGATGCGGCCTCCCATCCGTTCGACCAGTTGCCGGCAGATGGCCAGCCCGAGGCCCGTGCCCCCGTATTTGCGGGTGGTCGAACCATCGGCTTGCACGAACGCCTGAAACAGCCGATCCTGGACCTCCGGGCGGATGCCGATGCCGGTGTCCCGGACCTCAAATCGCAGCACCGCCTCCGCGTCGGTTTCTCTTTCCAGCAGCACGCGGGCGGAAACTTCGCCGTGCTCGGTGAACTTAATGGCGTTACCGAGGAGGTTGACGAGCAGTTGGCGCAGACGGCCCTGGTCGCCGCGAAGTCGGGTAGGGACTTCGGGCGCAACGCCGCCGGTCAATTCAAGTCCTTTGTTTTGCGCCTGGCCGGCCAGCATTTCCAACGTGTCCTCGACGGCTGCGCGCACGTCGAAATCGCATTCTTCAAGCAGGAGCCGGCCGGCTTCGATCTTGGAGAAGTCAAGGATGTCATTGATCACGATCAAGAGCGACTCGGCACTGGTTCGGATGACCTCGACAAATTCGCGTTGCTCACGATCCAGGTTGGTGCCAAGCAGCAGCCCCGTCATGCCGATGACGCCGTTCATCGGGGTTCGGATCTCATGGCTCATGTTGGCCAGGAACTGGGATTTCAGGTTCGTGGCGACCAGCGCTGCGTCCCGCGCAGCCGCCAGGTCGTCGCTACGCTGCTCCAGTTCGGCAAGTGCCTGCTCGAGTTTGAGCGTGCGGTTGCGGAGCGTCTCTTGTGAAAGCTGGTATTCACGCTCAGCCCGTGCGCGTTCAACCAACGCAAACGTAAGTTGTCGCACCTCGAGGTTGTCGAACGGCTTTTTAAGAATCAGGAACCGGTTACTGGAACCAAGCCGCTCCTGAATTTCGTCCCAGGAATAATCGGAGAACGCCGTGCAAATCACGACCAGCAGGTCGCCCTGTTCCTGCCAGATACGGCTGATCGTCTCGATTCCATCCCAGCCGTTGGGCATGCGCGCATCCACGTAAGCCACGGCATACGCCCGCCCCGCGCGCAGCGCCGCGCGTACCTTCTCCAAACCTTCCTGTCCTCGCGACGCACAGTCGATCTCAAAGCGCGGCACATCAGCGCGGGGAGCCGGACGGCCGAACAACGCCGCCGCCGCCGCTCCGAGTTTTCCGACGGCTGCCGGTTCGGGGCTGAAGATCTTTTTGAAGTCCTGGTGAATCGCCGGGTTGTCGTCAATGACGAGGATCCGAGCGGTCGAAGCAGCGGCAACGGCATTCATGCGGCGAACGGGATGGTCGAGATGGCGCGCGGCGGCGCAAGCGTTACGATAAAGGATGCGCCACGGTCGACACCCTCGCTGTACGCGCGCAGCGTCCCGCCCATTTCCTGAGCAGCGAGCGCGCTCGCGTGCAGGCCGAATCCATGGCCGTCTTTCTTGGTCGTAAACCCGTAGGTGAAAAGCCGCTCCTGGGCGTCCAGGTCGATGCCGCGGCCATTATCGATGACGTGAATCTCCACGCCGCCCTCAGCGTTGCCCTGGGTGCGCAACGTGAGCCGGCGCTCCGTCCCGGCCATTTCCGCGAGTGACTCTTCGGCGTTGGCGATGAGGTTTACCAATATCTGGGTGAGTTTCACCCGGTCACACGTTGCCCGCGCCACGCCGTCGAACTCGCGGCAGGTGATGACACCGGATTTTTGCAGCGCATCGGCGTTGATCGCCAGCGCGTCGTCGATCACCTTCGGCAAGGTAACCTCTTCGAGGACTCCGGAAACACCGCTCAAGGATTGCTGTCTGGTGACAATATCCTTGATGTGCTGGACGCTGCCTTGCAGGCGATCGACTTCGCTGACCAGTTCGCCGTGCTCGGCGACCCAATGTTGCGCCAGCATTTCTAGAAACCCCGGCACTTGCTGCCCGACCGGGTCCTCGGTGAGATACGCGCCGACATTGCCCGCGTTGGTGCGCAGAAGCCCGACGGCGTTCGGCAGGTCGGCCATGGGCGTGTCGCGCAGACGTTCAGCAACCAGCGAAACGGAGACATTCACGCTGTTGAGCACGTTGCCGACGTTGTGCAAGACGCTGTTGGCCACCTCGGCCATGCCGGCCTTGCGCGATACCGTCGCGATTTGCGCGTTCATCTCCGCCAGTGCCTGTTGCGCCTGTTTGCGTT
>JAFAUY010000439.1 GCA_019243005.1 Verrucomicrobiota bacterium
ACGGGTTCGATCACATCGTGCCTTGCGGGCTGGCCGGCATCACGATGACCTCGCTAAGCCGCGAGCTGGGCCGCGAGATCAGCATCGATGAGGTCAAAGGGCAGCTGCCGGCGTATTTTGAACGGACCTTCGGGTAAAATGCCACAAATGGCACAGGCCGAAAAATGCCACAAATGGAGAGCCCTCTATTCGTGCGGTCTTGAGGACACCACGCATCGACAAGTGAGGGAATACAACCAGAAAGGCATTTCCTGCGGCAATGTACTGCTTTATTGGTGGCATTCCCTGTCGGAACCACGAATCAAGGAGGTCGCTATTTGTGAGGTTTTTTGACTTGTGGCATTTTACATCGCCAGGAAGTTGGCCAGCAGCTTTTTGCCCTCGTGCGTCAGTATCGACTCCGGGTGGAACTGCACGCCGTGAACCGGGTACCGGCGGTGCCGCAACCCCATGATTTCGCCTTCGGACGTTTCGGCCAGGATCTCCAGGTCCGGCGGCAGGGTTTCACGTTTGACGATCAACGAATGGTAACGGGTTGCTTCAAATGGGTTGGGCAACCCGGCGAACACGCCGTCTCCTTCGTGCAGGATCGGCGAAATCTTTCCATGCATCAAGCGTTCGGCGCGAATCACCTCGCCACCGAACACGTGCCCGATGCACTGGTGGCCGAGGCAGACGCCCAGGATCGGAACGCTCGGCCCGAAATACCGGATCAGGTCGTTGCTGACCCCCGTCTCCAGGGGCGTTCCGGGTCCCGGCGATAAACAGATGCGGTCCGGGTCGAGCCTTTTGGCTTCGTCCAGGGTGATCTCGTCATTGCGACGGACGACCATGCCGGCCCCCAACTCCCCGAAATACTGCACCAGGTTGTAGGTGAACGAATCGTAGTTGTCGATAACCAGCATCATAAGAGTTGTTGGGCCCGCTCGATCGCCCGGAATAACGCCATCGCTTTGTTCACGCTTTCCTGGTACTCACCTTCCGGGGTGGAGTCCGCCACCACGCCGCCGCCGGCTTGCACGTAGGCGATGCCGTCTTTCATCACGACCGTCCGGAGGGCGATGCAGGAATCAAGGTTGCCGTCGAAACCGAAATAGCCGATCGCCCCGGAGTAGACGGCGCGCTTGGCCTTTTCGAGTTCATTGATGAGCTGCATGGCCCGTACCTTGGGGGCTCCGGAGACGGTGCCGGCGGGAAAGGTGGCGCGCATGACGTCGTAGGCATCGCGCCCCTCCTGCAGGCGGCCGGCCACATGCGACACGATGTGCATCACGTGGCTGTAGCGTTCGATGGTCATCAGGTCGGTGACCTTCACCGAGCCGTAGTCGCAGATCCGGCCGACGTCGTTGCGGGCGAGGTCGACCAGCATGACGTGCTCGGCACGCTCCTTGGGGTCACGCAGGAGTTCATCGGCCAGCCGTTGATCTTCCTCGAGGGTCGCGCCGCGCCGGCGGGTGCCCGCCAGGGGCCGGATCTCGACTTTGCGTCCCTGGAGGCGCACGTGCACCTCGGGTGAACTTCCGACCAGGGCAAAACGTTCGCCCAGACGCAGGCAGAACAGGTAGGGTGACGGGTTCACGAACCGCAGCGCGCGATACAACGCCAGCGGGTCACCCCGAAACGGTGCTTCGAAACGCTGCGAAGGTACGATCTGGAAGATGTCGCCGGCCCGGATGTGCTCCTTGGCCCGCTCCACCATCTCGTAAAATTCTTCCCGGGTGGTGTTGCTGATCGCCTGCAGCGAGGCGGGTATCGGTGCGGCATTCATCAACCGGCTGCACGTCGGCGCCTGCAGCCGTCCGATGATCCGGTGGACCCTGGCGCCCGCTTCGCGATAGGCCGTTTCCGGATCCTGACCGTCCAGCACGGCAAGAGCCACGATCTTCAATCGGCGGAACCGGTGATCAAACACCAGGAAATTGTCGGTGATCATGAACACCGAATCCGGCAGCCGCAGCGTGTCCGGCGGCGGCGGCGACACCGTGGGTTCGAAGAAACGGACCACATCGAAGCCGATGTAGCCGACGGCCCCACCCGCGAAAGGCGGAAAATCGGGTAAGGGCACCGCGCGGTAACGTCCCATCAGCCGTTTGACTTCCGTCAGCGGATCCGAGTCCGTCGAAAAGCGCTCCTCGCGTCCGTTTTCTTCGATCAGGATTTCGGCGCCGCGACTTTCGAAGTAGACCCGCGGCCGGCTGCCCAGGATCGAATAGCGACCCACGACGTCGTTGAGTTCGGCCGATTCGAAAAGGAACGAGCGCCGGCCGTCATCGATTTTTTCGAGCACGCTGAGCGGGGTTTCGTAGTCCGCCACGAACTCCGTATACACGGGGATCAGGTTGCCCCGTTTGGCCAGTTCGATAAACTCCGCCAAGGAGGGGTACAATGGGTGCGGATTCATCAACCGTACACGGCTTCCGGCTCAAACACTTTGGCTTCGCGGACCGGCAAGGGGTTTCCCGCACGATCCAGTTCCTGGAAAAAGCAGGACCGGTAACCGGTATGGCAGGCGCCGGATTCCTGTTCCACCTCGAAAAGTAACGCATCCCGATCGCAATCGGTAAACCAGCGTTGCACCCGCTGGGTATGGCCGCTGGTTTCGCCTTTGAGCCACAATTTACGGCGCGAGCGGCTCCAATAATGCATGAGACCGGTCTCGAGGGTGCGCGCGAGGGCTTCGCGGTTCATCCAGCCCATCATCAACACCCGGCCGGGCGGCCGGCTTTCGCGCACGATCGCCGGGATCAGACCGTTCGGATCAAACTTAAATTCTAGGTTCATGCGTCGGTTCAAAAGCTCTACCGCAACCGGCGGGACGGGGCAAGGGCGGTACCCGGGGTAAAATCTTCATTCATTGCATAAGCCTGAAACCGCGTCTCTCGCGAACAGAAGGGGAAATCCGGCGTACCGGACCAGCGGGGCTGGTCAAAATTCAAGACCCTAACTCAAAAAAAAGCTGGACGAATGATGCTGGTTCATCCCTTTTTCAGTATCCACTTACGTCTGCAGGCTTTCCCCCCGTCCGCTACGCGATACGCCCAAAAAAGGGCGGAGAAGCATTAGAGAAACTTATGGTTTGGTCATAGAGGAAGAGAACCCCACAAAGGCATGGAGCGAGCTGAATGAATTGCGTTGGTACCCAGGCTCTTTTGGGAGAGCGCTTAAGCAGGTCGGCAGGCGTCAGTCAGGAGCGGTGTCAGACACGTGAATCGCGAGAATGCTTTGGCAGGGGACCATCTTCGGTCCGGTCAGGCGCAGGCTTAGCGGTTTTGCTCTGGCTGCTGCAGGGCGCCTCGTCGGCCTGGGCGCAAGGTTCGAACCTGCCGATGCGCCCGGTGCAGAACATTTTCGATCCGCGCTCGGGTCCGGCCGACACGCTGTTCCAAATTGCGACGCTGGTTTTGGTCATCTGCGCCGGCATCTTTCTGATCGTCGGGGCCTTGACGGTTTACGCGGCGTGGCGCTTCCGGCGGCGCGGCCCTGAAGATGACCATTCCGAACCGCCGCAGGTGTACGGCAGCACGGCCATCGAGCTGGCCTGGACGGTGCCGCCGATCCTGATCGTGCTGGTGCTGTCCCTGGTGACGGCCCGAACCATCGGCGAGCTTCGCGCCCCGCGGACAAACCCGAACAACCTGCAGGTCGTGGTGGTCGGCCACCGTTACTGGTGGGAGTTTCGCTACCCGAAAGAGGGCGTGGTTACGGCCAACGAAATGCACGTCCCGATAAATGACCGGAGAACCGGCGAAGCCACGCAGCTGATCCTG